>JBBSFO010000291.1:0-6617 GCA_038238655.1 Thermomicrobiales bacterium
CAACACGTCGTCCACGCGGCACGGAGTGTTGTGGAGGTGGGAGAATGACGCGGCTGGCCCCCTCCCCCTGCCCTTCGTTGTACGATCGTTTCGCCCCGCTCTACGCCGATTTCCGGCTGCATGTCTTCCCGGACGACCGGGCGGAAATTGCGGCGGCGCTCGACCTCGCAGGGACACGGAGTCTGATCGAACTCGGTTGCGGGCCGGGGTTCTACTCTGCTTCGCTCGCGAAGACGTATCCGCACCTGCACGTCACGGGTATAGACCGCGCGCCCGGACAGATCGAGATCGCACGACGGCGGACGCGCGGTGTGGCGAACGCGCACTTTGCGGTCGGCGATGCCCGCATGTAGATGGAGCCGAGCGGCAGATTCGACCGCGTGCTCGCCTCGCGCCTCCTGATGGTCGTGCCGGAACGGGAGGCGGTGCTGGCGGAGGCGCGGCGCGTCCTCGCTCCGGGGGGTGTGCTCCTGCTCGCGGAGCCGATTCAGCAGCGGACGAGCGTCCTCGCCTTGCTTCGCCAGGTCGCGCGCGAGGCAGGCGAGGAGAGATGGTATCCTGAACCAATGGAAGAATACTATTTTACTGCGACATCGTTCCGGGCATTGGTCGCCAGCCAATCGTGGGCCTCGGTCGCGATTTGGGAGGCGAGTGGCTACCGCTATGCCCGGTGCCGCGCGCGCACGTATGGGGATGTTTTGTAGAAAGGGCCTGACCATGAAGACTGCACCGATTGAGGAAATGACCAGCGATACGACAGGAGTCGGGAGTCCGGGGCTGATCGGCGTGATCGCCGCCCTCTGGATGACGGCGGCGATGTTCGGCCACCGCCTCTTCTTTGGCATCGCCTCCGTACCGGGGTTGATCACCGAGCGCATCGTCCCGCTCGTACCGGGGCAGGCATCCGGCAATATCCTCGGCATCATCGGGCAGTTCGCCAAACTGATCCCCGAACTCTCGTCGGTCGGCGCGCAACTGCTCGTCGGCGGCGCGGCGGCAATCCTGTACGCTCGCTCGTGGGGCAAAGAAGACGCGCCTGCATGGAAACAATGGGCGTTCGGGCCGCTCGTCGGGCTTGGCCTCTGGGCCGCGACGCTCGCCGCACTCTGGCCCGTTTTGCCCGAGAACTACCACGGTCATTCCCTCGCTACCGGCCGCACGCTGACGATCCTCGCGATCTTTCTTGACTATCTGTTCTTCGGTATCCTCCTGCCCGTCCTCTTCATGCTCGCCCGGCGGCACGAACCCGCCGATACGGTGGCAGCCGATGCGGGGTCACAGACGGTGACGCGGCGGCGGGCGATTACGCTTGCTGGGGCGGGTGCGCTCGTCGCCTTCGGCGCGTTCTCGCTCGGACTCCGGCGCATCTCGACGCTCGGCTACGATGGTAAGCGCCCGACGCGGCCGGTCCAGCCGATCACGGACAACGCGACCTTCTACAGCGTCACCAAGAACCTCGCCGATCCCCAGATCAGCGATGCCGCTGTCTGGCAATTGGAGATCGGCGGCAACGTCGCGAACCCGATGACGCTCTCCTTCAACGATCTCAAGGCGCTGCCCGCCGTGGACGAGACGGCGACGCTCGCCTGCATCGGCAACCCGCTTGGCGGTGGGCTGATTAGCACAGCGGCCTGGCATGGCGTGCCACTGCAAGCGCTCATTGACATGGCGAAACCGGCCCCCGGCGCGACCCAGGTCCTCTTCACCGCCTCGGACGGCTACACGAACACGATGGAGTTCGACAAGATCGCGGCGGAGGGCGTAATCGTCGCATATGGCATGAATAACGAGCCGCTTTCCCAGAAGCATGGCTTCCCCGCCCGGATCATCACGCCGGGCCGGTACGGCGAGAAGCACGTCAAGTGGGTGACGCGCATCGAGATCAATAACGACCAGACCAAAGGGTTCTACGAGTCGCAGGGATGGGATCGCGCGGCGGTCGTCAAGACCCTTTCGCGCATTGATTTCCCGGTAAAAGGCGACACAGTGACGCCGGGCCAGCCGCTCACGGTGCAGGGGATCGCCTACGGTGGCCTGCGCGGCGTGAGCAAGGTCGAGGTGACGACTGATGGCGGCGGGACATGGCAGCCCGCCACAATCACCGCGAAGCCCTCCCCGCAATCATGGGTGCTCTGGGAGTATCCATGGACGCCGCCCAAGAACGGTGCATACAAACTCGGCGTGCGCTGCTTCGAGGGCAACGGCACACTTGGCAAGACGGAGGCGAATGCCAGCGGTGGCGCCCCTCAACCGGCGAAGGACGCGGAGAACTTCCCCGATGGCGCGGCCGGCATCCACTTCGTCGAGGTCGCAGCAAAGTAAGCGATGAGCGATGAGCGATGAGCAACGAGCAATGAGTGCGATAGATAGGGGCGGTCCGCGGACCGCCCTTGAGGAGCGGCAATTGCAAGCAATTGCCGCTCCCGTCACGATCCCCCTACGTCGCCCCCGTGCTCAGTCCTCAGTGCTCAATCCTCAATCATTAGTCTTTCTTATGGCGTCCCTCGCGGGAATCGGCTTTGCGGTCGCGGCGATATTGCATCACCGAGCCTTCCACTCGGCGGCGAACGACCTGGCGTTTTTCGATCAGATTATCTGGAACAGCGCGCATGGCCGGTGGTTCGCGACCTCATTCGTACCCTACAACTTCCTCGGACAGCATGTGCAACCCGTCTTGCTGCTGTACGCGCTTCTCTATCGTCTCTGGCCGTCACCGGAGTTGCTGCTGATCTCGCAGTCGCTCATCGCGGCAGCGGCGGCGATTCCGCTGTTTCACGTGGCACGTCGCCTGCTCCGGCATGACGGCTTCGCCGCTCTCACCGCCGGGGCATATCTCCTTTCGCCCTACCTGCATCACGCGGTCAACTTCGATTTTCACCCGGAAACGATGGCACCCTTTTTCGTCTTCCTCGGCTACCGCTTCATCCTCGACGGACGGCGGCGCGCAGCAGTCTGCGCCCTACTGCCGCTACTGATACTGAAGGAAGACACAGTCCTGCTCCTGCTCGGCATCGCGTGGCTCTGCTGGCTGCGGCGCGAGCGACCGCTGGGCGCGACGCTTGCGGGCATCGCGGTCGGGTGGGGAGGGTTGACAACGCTCATCATCATGCCACATTTTCGCTCCGGCCCCTCCGACCTCGAAGAACGCTACGGCTACCTCGGCAACGGCGCGGCAGACATCCTTATCGGCCTCGCCACGCACCCGCAACGCGCCCTCGCCCATCTGCTGACGTGGGGGACGGCGCTCACTCTGCTCGGCATCACCGGGAGTGCGGGATTTCTGCCCTTTGCGGCCCCCACCGAACTGCTTGCCGCCGCGCCACTGCTCGTCTTCCATCTGCTCTCAACGCATGCACCGCAAGCGCACCTCCGCCTCCATTATTCCGCCGAAGTCCTCCCCCTCATCTGGATCGCGGCGGTTTGCGGGCTGGGGAACCTAACCCCCCGGCCCCAATACGAAGCAATGAGCAATGAGTGGCGAGCAATGAGACGATGGCGCGCCATGCTCCCTCATTGCTCATTGCTCATTGCTCATTGCTTCCTCGTTCTCAGCGCGGCGATTGCCTTCTGGGCCGCAAGTCCCTTCCCACCCGCGCGCGGCTTCGATGCAGGCCGGTTCGAAACGGATCGAGTACATCAGCAGGCGGTAGCGGCGGCGATTGCGCTGATTCCGCCGGACGCATCGGTCTGCGCGCAAACGGGCCTCGCGCCGCATCTCGCCCACCGACAGATACTCGCTGAGTTTCCCGATGGCATCGGCACGGACTACATCCTCCTCGACGCGCGCGGCGACATCGCCCGCCCCTATCGCCCCTTCTACGCCGCAGCGCTCGCCGCCCTCCCCACCGAAGGCTACATTCCATTCTGGTCCCGTGACGGCATCACGCTCTATCGAAGAAACGGTTGAACCACGAAATCTGCCCAGAGGGCATCCGGAAGAGCGCCGAGAAGGGAAGAGAAAAAGAAATATGGGTTCAGTTCTGCAGCAATATGTACCTCGCCCGCCGTGCCCGGCACGAGGCTTGGATTGACCGAATCAATCCGCACGAGGTCTTGCAGCAGCGTCACGATTGTCACGTGTTCGTCCGCCATGATGCCTGCCCCTTCCATTTTGCGCTCGCTGTCTTCACCAGAATTCGACAAAATACTGTACGCGATGTAGCGTGTGTACGCGATATACGCAACAGAGAAGGCTGGCATATGATGGTAACGGTGAAGAAGCGGACACGCAACGGTCTTCAGGGACCACAGCGGCTCCGCAAGGCGAATGGGCGATTTGTCGTCACGATCCCGGATGAGGAAGTAACAGCGCAAGGCATCGAGGAGGGAGACCTTGTCTTCGTAACGGTGCGTGCTGCCGATGTCCACCCGCGCCTTTCGCCACGGCGGGAAAGCCTGCTGGACGAAAGTCTGCACGAGAACGCGGACATCTACCGGCATCTCGCCGGCCGTTAGATGCGGAATTATCTCACGCTCCTCGATGTCGTCGCGATTCACGAGCGCGTGATGCGGGCAGGCGGCTATCAGCCTCGCCCATTGTTGCGCTCCGAACTGCTGGAAAGCGCGCTGTATCGTCCACAGCAGGCAGCGTATTCCGAAGAAGCGGATACGCTTCGACAGGCCGCGCTGCTCGCTGTCTCCATTTCCGAGGCGCAGGCATTCGAAGATGGGAACAAGACGACCGCCTTTGCCTGTCTGGACGTGTTCCTGAGAGATACTGGCTATCTCCTGCACCGGGCGCAACGTGCGGTCGCGGACGCGCTTATCACGATTGCCAATGACCGTGCGGGGCGCGAGCAAGCCGTCATGGCGTTGGAAGCCTTGCTGCGCGAAAACAGCAGGCCGACGGAGGAGCACCATTAATGGACCGTGCCGTCCATTCCCCACTCGATACCGTCCTCGAAGCGCATCCCTCTTTCCTGATTAGCACGGTGGCGGGAGGCGCGCCGCAGTTCAGTGAGACGCCGTATGCCTTCGCCCGCACAGCGGAGACGCTTTCGCTCGCCTACGCCCTGCCCGAGGATTCGGCGGCGCACCGGGCGCTGAGGCGGCGCAATGGTGTCACTTTCCGCATCGGCACGCCCGGAGAGACGGCGTGGTTGGAGGGGAGCGGGCGCGCGGTCATCGTCCATGACCGCGCGGTGAATGCCGACCTGTTGCGGCAAATTGGCGCGCGGATGGCGGATGATGCAAAGCCGCAGCCGAACACGCACCGTGCGGTGCGGATCGTGCCGGAAACGGTGACGGTCGCAACGAGGCGGGACGGAAGCATCCACGCGCAGCCCATCACCTTCGCGCCCGTCGCGCAGCGATGGGGCTATCCAGGCAGCACCATGAACCAGCGATTTGAGCGGTTCGCGGCGGTGACGCGGGCGAATGTCGTGCCGGTGATGGCGATGCCGGTGAGCATTGGCGCGGCGCTGGCGTGGCAGCGGGAGGGTGTCTTCCGGCCCATGCCCTTCGCGTTGACCCTTGTCGGCGCGGTGGCGGCGCATCTCGCCTCGAATGTCACGAACGACATTTTCGACTTCCGCTCCGGTGCGGATGAACGAGCAATCGCGATGGCGGCGGAAGGGACGTTCGATACCTCCTCCGGCGCGTTGACAGGCGGCATGCTGTCCGAACGACAGGCGAACCTGCTCGCATCCGGGCTGTGGGGCGCCGCGCTCCTGTGCGGCGTCGGGCTGACAAAAACGAGCGGCCCGGCGGTGCTCGGTCTCGCGGCGGCGGGTTTCGGGTTCGGTACGCTTTATGTCGCGCCGCCACTGGCCTACGGATACATCGGTCACGGCCTCGGGGAAGTTGGCATCCTCGCCTCGTTCGGTCTTCTGCCGACGCTCGGCTCCTACTACGCGCAGACGGGGAAGCTCGACTGGGCGCCCGTCGTCGCTGCACTCCCACCCGGCCTGTTCACGACGGATGTGCTGCTCAATCATCACTTTTTCCACTGGCGCTCCGACAAAGCAGCGGGCAAGATGACACCCGTCGCCGTGTTGGGGGAGAAAAAGGCGGCAAATCTCTCGCGCGGGATCGTCATCGCGGCGTGCGCATCCGTCCTCATCGGCATCAAGGCGAAGGTCTATCCGAAGATCGCGCTCGCCACTTTGTCCTCTGTCGCCCCCGTCCTCGAAAAACTGAGCGAGGTGGGTGAAGGCAACAAAGGCACAGCCTTCTACGGCGAGATGATGGATCGCACTGTTAGAGGCAGCAGCCGACTGGGGCTGTACCTCCTCGGCAGTCTGGTACTGCGTGGCATCGTGGAGAGATTGCGCGCCGAGCGTCAACAGGTATCAGCCGTGAGGAATAGGAGCGGCTGTAATCGTCGTTGCTTTGCACAAATGGAGAGGTAAAACGATGCTGGAATCCGAAATGATGTACACCATCACTCTCCGCGTCGGCGAACAAGACTTCCCGGCGACGTTGAAGGCGATGGATATTTTTCACGAGGCATTGGAGCACGCGATCCCGGCGGACTTGCGGCGCGGGCATCGCTTGCGCATCCGCACGCCAAAAGATGAAATCGTCTTCCCCGATATGTTCGTTGGCGAAACGGTCGCGCACTTCGGCACGGAGCATTTCATCGTCCACGCCGAGCCGCTGACGGGTGAACCCGGCCC
>JBBSFO010000292.1:0-6609 GCA_038238655.1 Thermomicrobiales bacterium
CGTCAGCATGGTGGAGACGTTCGTCGAGACAATCCGCACAGGCGCGACAGCCCCGCAATCGTTGCTTGATGCCCGCTGGGTGCTGCCGGTACTCGAAAAGGTTCGTTTGGCCGCCGCGACCGGCGAAATGGTCCGCGTCGGTGGCGCCCTCCGCCGGTGAGCGACCGACATCGCGCGTGTGCCCATGCCGCGTGAGCCGCTGCTGATCGTGGATGGCTACAACGTGCTGCATGCGTGGCCGGCATTGCTGCGGGATGCGAGCGGCGTGCTTGCGACCGCGCGGGAGCGACTGGCGGACCGGCTCGCGGAATACGAGGCGACGCGCGGCGTCCACGCGATCCTGATCTTCGACGGCAACCGTACGCAATCGCTCGGCCCGCAGGCCGCGTACGCGGTCGAGACGCGCTTTTCGAGCAACGGGCTGTCCGCCGATCACCTGATCGAGCGGTTGATCGTTGAGGTGCGCGAGGCGACGGACGACTACCTCCCGATCACCGTCGCCACCTCCGACCGCCTGATCCACGCGCTGGCGATGCGCGAGCACGTCGCCGTGACCGGTTCGCGCGAGTTCGTCCGCGAGCTGGAAAACCTGCGCGTGGAGACAGATCGGTACAGCGCGCAGACGCGGACGCCGTTCCGAGTCACGATCACGGAAGCGATGCGCCCGCCCCGAAAGCGCCCGAAACCTCCGCCTCACCGCTGAAAGGAAGACGGCTATGTCTGCACACATCCCTGTCGCGCCGTCCGTCGTCACTGCAGAGCCATCGCGCGAGGCCAAGCGGTGGACCGTCGTTGGGATGATCCTGGCGTCCGGGGTCGTCTTCCTCGATGGCACGGTCGTCAATGTTGCGTTGCCCGCGATTGACCGCAGCCTGACCGCCGGGCTGTCGGGCCTCCAATGGGTGATAGACGGCTACACGCTCAGCCTTGCGGCGCTGCTCCTGCTCGGTGGCTCCCTCGGTGATCGCTACGGCCGCCGCCTCGTGATGATCGTCGGGCTGATCGGGTTTGGCGCCGCATCCGCGCTCTGCGGCGTCGCGCTCTCCATTGGATGGTTGATCGCGGCGCGGGTGGTGCAGGGGGTGGCGGGCGCACTGCTCGTGCCGGCGTCGCTTGCGGTGATCACGGCGGTCTTCACCGATGCCGAGGAGCGTGGGCAGGCAATCGGTGCGTGGACGGGCTGGTCCGGCATTGTCACGGTCGCCGGACCCTTCCTCGGCGGCTGGCTCGTGGATGCACTCTCGTGGCGATGGGTCTTCTTCATCAATTTGCCGCTCATCGTCGTCGCAGTCGTCTTGCTCCTGCGACACGTCCCCGAAACGCGCGATGCTGAGGCGGCGAAACGGCTCGACTGGGTGGGCGCCGCGCTTGCGGTGCTCGGTCTGGCGGGGACAACCTTTGCGCTGATCGAGGGGCCGGGTCGCGGCTGGAGAAACCCGCTCGTTCTCGTTGCTCTGATTGGTGGGCTGATAGCAATCGGCGTCTTTCTCGTCGTCGAATCTCGCCTGGCGCATCCGATGGTGCCGCTCCGATTCTTCCTCGTCCGCAACTTCGCGGGCGCGAATCTGGCGACACTCGGCGTCTATTTCGCGCTCTCGGGAGCGATCTTTCTCGTCATCATCTACGTGCAGAATGTCCTGGGCTACTCGGCGCTTGCCGCCGGACTGTGCTTGCTGCCAATGTCGCTGATGATGCTCGCCCTGGCGTCACGTTTCGGCAAACTGGCGGGGCGGTATGGCCCGCGCTTCTTCATGACTGCCGGCCCGCTGGTCGTCGGCGTTGGGCTGGCGCTTTTTCTGCGCCTCGATCCGGCGTCCGGGTACTGGTCCGTCCTTTTTCCCGCGATTGTCGTGCTTGGCCTCGGCCTGTGCATCACTGTCGCGCCGCTCACGACGACCGTGATGAATGCCGTTCCCGCGCATAACGCGGGGATTGCGTCGGCGATCAATAATGTCGCCTCGCGCATCGCCGGGCTCCTCGCAGTCGCGGGCCTGGGGATCGTCGTCGCTGTGACATTCTCGAGCGCACTCGCCGAGCGGACGCATGCCCTCGCCCTTGCCCCGGCGGTCGCGGCGCGCGTCGCGGAGGCTACACACGATCCCTCAGCCCGTCCCGCCGCCGACTTGCCCCCGGAGGCAGCGGGTGCGATTACCGATGCATACACCACGGCTTTTCACCGCGCGATGCTTTGGAGCGCTCTGATCGCGATGAGTGGCGGGGTGGTTTCCGCTGGGGTGATTCGCAATCCGATACGGGAGAAACCTGCTCCCTGACCCCCTTCCCCTGTCCCCTCCCCCGTGCGCGGGGAGGGGAACTCGTCGCGGCTTTCGAAGTATTCCCCGACAGCATTGGCCGAAGCCATGAGAAAAGGTATCCCTCTCCCGCCGCAGCGGGGGAGGGGCAGGGGGTGGGGGGATCGCGTCGCTTTAGGCGTTGACAGCCTTGAGGAAGTCATTACGGATGAAGCCAGACTTGTCGCCGACCTGCACGGGATACCACGGCCCGCCCTCGCCATCAACGGCAGGCCCGGTCGCTTGCACTTCTGTCCCTTCCGGGACGTTCGTAACAACCTTGCCGGCCTTCGTGTCCGGCTTATCGCGCATATTGACGCCCGCGCCATCGGTATTCGCAACCTTGAACTTCTGGATCGGTAAGATCGGGCTGGCTCCGCCTGCGGTGGGGCCGGTGCCGGCTGCTGGCGTCCCGACACCCGGCGGTTTGGCTGGTAGCGTCGCTTGATTGACCGGCACGCCAACCGTGCCATTTGGAACGATGACCCCGGAGCCGGTCGTGGCGGGCACCGTGCCGGGCCGGGCGCTACCGGTGACGACCGATGCGGCGCTGGTGCGCGTGCTCGCCGCCGCACTGGCGACGCTCGCGGTGGTTGTGGTGCTGTTCGGGGTGGCGGTCGCGTCGCTGCTCCCGCCACGCAATTTGCCGGTGCCGATAAACCATGCCAGCCCGAGCAGCCCCACGACGACGACGACCGGAACGATCAACTTCGCGTAGTCCGTCCAGTAGCGTTCCTCGGTGTAATAGGAGAGCGAGCGTTCTTTGCCGGTTGCGGCGGGCGCAGGGACGACGCGGCGCGGCCCGGAACCGGTAACGCCGGCGGAAACCGGGGGTTGACCGTTGGGGGGTGGCGGGTAGCCGCCACGGTCGTCGTAGCCACCCTGACCATAGCCACCGTAGCCGCCCTGGTCGTAGCTACCTTGCGGAGAGCCGCCCTGCTGCTCCTGCCCATAGCCGCCTTGCCCATACCCACCCTGGCCGTACCCTTGCGGGTCTTGCCCGTAGCCGCCCTGAGCGTACCCGGTCGCCCCGTATTCAGCAGCGGGTGGGGCGACCTGCCACGGATTTTGCTCGGCCTCGTGACGCTCCGCACCATAGTCATGGTTGGCGTCTTCGTGCTGCGCGGGAGGTGCCCCATAGCCGGGCTGGGAATTATCCCACGGATTGCGGACCTCCTCATCGCCGCCGACCGCGCCGGCATAGCGCGGGCCGGAGGTCGGGATCGGCGGTGCGGACTCGTGCGGCGCGTAGCCGTCGTCGTCGGGCATCGGTGCGTTCCGCCCGCTGCCGTACGGTTGCGGGCTGCTACCCCAGGGGTCGGCCGGTGGTTCGGCATTCCCTCGCTCGCGGTCCGAGTTCCGTCCGAAGGGGTCGCGTCCGCTCATCGTTAAATTCACTCCTGCATTGGGGCCGGTGCCGTCCGCCGCTTCCCAATAATCGCTGAGGCCGCGCGAACAGTCCAGATCATCTTCGGCGACGAGGTGCGATTGCTGTGGCGCATACAAGAGGGGATTACGGCACCAGCCCTTTCGCCAGATCGGCGCAGGCTCGTAAAACTTGCAGGTGCTGCACTTCCGTTCCGGTTCTGGCATCGCTTCCCTCTCCCCGTCCGGCGACATTGCTCTCCAGTATCGCCGTTGCTGATCGTGCCCAATGCTTCGCAGCCTATGCAATGCATTTCCAGCTCGTGCACTCACTCGTGACAGCGTACCACGCCGGTACACGCTTTCGCTATCCCCCGCAGTGTATGTGTTATGTTGAGTTGGCGCAACGAGTAGCGAGTAATGAGTAACGAGTAACGAGACGAAAGAGGCAAACAGGTTCGCCTCGGCTTGGTCTTGTGGCCACTCGTTAAGTGTTACGCGTTACTCGTTCTGCCGCTGCTTCGA
The DNA here is from genome assembly GCA_038238655.1 of Thermomicrobiales bacterium. GTDB lineage: Bacteria > Chloroflexota > Chloroflexia > Thermomicrobiales > JALYUS01 > JALYUS01. The sequence continues at coordinate 4,182 of JBBSFO010000292.1, forward strand.
GGCGTTCCAGCGCGTCGGCGAGAACGGTGCGCGTGTGGGCGAGTGAGATGCCGGCATGACCGGGCGCGTACGCCGCCGAATAGCCGTGGATGTAGACGCCCTGTGCGAGCGCCGCGCCGATGAACCGACCGGCGAGTGCGGGATCGTGCGCGGCAGCCTGGGCGTAGGTGGTGATCGGAACGACCGGATCCACGCCAAAGAAAAGGCCGAAGCGCGCCCCGATCCCCTGGACCCGTGCGGGAAGATGGGCACGATCGAACACGCCTTGCAGTTCGCCGTAGAACCAATCCGCGTTGCCGTTCAGGGTCGCGTACGTCTCCGGCTGCTTGAGCACGCCGAGTGTGGCGAGCGAGGCGAGCACGCCGAAGAGGTTCCCGGAATAGGTGCCGCTGTGCACCGCGCCGCCGGGCCGGATCGCGCTCATTACGTCGGCGGTGCCGACCGTCGCGCTGATCGGTGCGCCATTTGCCAGCGCCTTGGCAAGCGTCGTCATGTCCGGCGTGACGCCATAATAGACTTGCGCGCCGCCGATCCCTGTGCGGAAGCCGGACAGTACTTCGTCAAAAATCAGGACGATGGCGCGCGCCTTTGTCACATCGCGCAGCAATTGCAGGAAACCGGGCGCGGGCGGGATGCAGCCGGAGTTGAAGTTGATCGGCTCGCAGATCACCGCCGCGATCGTGTCACCGTCGCGCTCGATCCGCTGCACGAAGCGATCAGCGTCGTTCCACGGCAAGACAATCGTGTCGTCCGCGCTGCCGATCATCCCGGCGGATTCGGCGGTCGGCGGCGCGTCCGGCGTGGCGAGCGGCACCTTCTGGTTGTACATGAAGCCATCGTAGAGTCCGTGGAAATGCCCCTCGAACTTGACGATGCGTGGCCTGCCCGTATACGCGCGGGCGACGCGAACGGCGAGCATCGGCGCTTCCGTCCCAGCGGTCGAGAAGCGGGAGCGTTCCGCGCTGGGGATGCACGCGGCGAGCGTTTCCGCGAGGCGGGCGTGCTCCTCCGTTTCGCTGCCGGTGAGCAGTCCGCGCTCCAACGCCTCGATCATCGCCGCCTGCACGGCGGGATGCCGATGGCCCAAGAGTGCCGCGCCATTGCCGAGATTGAAGTCAATGAACCGCTGTCCGTCCGCATCGTACAAGTACGGGCCGTCGGCGCGCTCCATGTAGATGGGGTGCCCAATCGCCATATTAATCCGCAGCGTCGCCGAGACGCCTCCAGCGAGCACCGCGTCCGCCCGCGCGAACCGCTGCTGATGGGCTGCGAGGTTGTGCATCGTTCCCGTCATCGCCTTCCTCCTGTTTCTGGTGGCGGCGGGCTTCAGCCTCCCGCACCCCCTCGGCTGGCTGACCCCCGCCGCCATCGAATAGTACCGATGATACACGCCGCAGGGTGTTCTGCGATACGATAGCGGGAGGATGCCCCTAAATCCTCAACCCCTTCCCGGTGGGGAAGGGAGCCGTAGGAGCGCATAGCATGCGCCCTCCTGAGAGACCAATGAGGAGATGACAATGCCCACGGATGACTTGCACGATGTGCCGATCACGATTGTTGGCGCGGGGGCGATTGGCGGGACGGTTGGCGCGTTCCTTTCCGACGCTGGGTATGACGTGACGCTCGTGGATCGCGATGCGGCGCATGTCGAGGCAATCAACGCGCACGGGTTGCAGATCACCGGCGTCCGAGGCGACCATATTTTCCATCCGCGTGCCATCCACGGCGACGCATTGCGCGGCCCGCTCGGCGTGACGATCCTCTGTGTCAAGGGGCACATGACCGAGGGCGCAATGCAGCAGATCGGGCCGCTGCTGGCGCCGGATGGCTACATGCTCTCCTTGCAGAATGGCCTCAACGAAGCGGTGATTGCCCGGCACGTCGGCGAGCAGCGGACGGTCGGCGCATTCGTCCATTTCGGCGCGGATTTGATGGAACCGGGCGTGATCCAACTCGGTGCGGAGCAGACAATCTTCATCGGCGAACTCGATGGTCGCGTCACACCCCGCGCCGAGGCGCTGCGCGACATGCTCTCTCACGTTATGCCCGCCGAGGTGACGACGAACATCTGGGGCTTTCTCTGGGGCAAACTCGTCTACGGCGCGATGGCCTTCGCCTGCTCGACGGTGGACGCGCCGGTGCCGCAGGTGATGGACGACCCGCTCGGTCGCCACGTTTGTTACGAGGCATCCGCCGAGGCGTACCGCGTCGCGAAATCGCAGGCGGCTCGGTTGGAAAATATCGGCGAGTTCAACCCCAATCTCTTCGCGCCCGGCGACGATGCCCGAGTGCGCGGTGAGAGCGCATTGATGGAAATGGCGAACGCGATGCGCGCCTCCGTCAAGCAGCATATGGGCATCTGGCGCGATTTGGCGGTTAAGAAGCGCAAGACCGAGGTGGATATGCAGGTCGCTGTGATCGTTGAAAC
>JBBSFO010000293.1:0-6601 GCA_038238655.1 Thermomicrobiales bacterium
AAGAGCGCATGCTGGAGCGGCGTGCGTGCGGCCGGGTGCCGCACGCCGAGTTGGTGGATTGCCCCCCATTGCCACACAACGAGATCGGGCCCCAACCGCTCCGTCAACCAATCGAGCGCCTCCGCGAACGCTGCATGGATCGCCGCCAGTCGCGCGCCATCATCGGCAAACCAGTCGGCGGTATTTTCATGCAGCAACCGGCTGCTGAGGCCCCAGCCGGAATCAACGACGAGCGGTGCGAAGTCCGGCGTGCATCGCTCTGTGACCACCCGATGATGCCATCGCCAGAAGAAGACGTAGTAGATCGCCGCCGCCGCACTCTCCGTCGTCAGGCGGCAATCCCAATTGCGAAGCGCCGCAACCGCCGCCGCGTCGCGCGCTGTGGTTACTGTGCCGAGTGCCGCGAGCAGGGCAGGAAGGCCGCGCGCGGCCCGCCCGGAGTACACGTCGGTCTGCAACGCGCGAAAGGTCTCGAGACTATGTGGATTGGTTGCGGCGAGCAGGCGCTCGATGCGCGGCGCGCGATCCTCCGGCGTCCAGGTACCCCCGAGGGGGTAGGGGAAATCCGGCGGCGCGGTCGGGTTATTCGCGCTGGCGATCCAGCCGCGTGGCGGATCGTCGAGCGCGGGCAGGCCGTCGAATGGGATGTAGCCACGCCACGCATCCAGCGGTTCCTCCCCGACGCGGTAGCCGAGCGCGTGCCGACCGCGTAGCGGCAGCGCGCCAACACACTGATAGCCGATCTTGCCGGTGCTATCGGCCAGGCCGAGATTCCAGGTGGGGCACCGCCAGTCGTGCAGCGACGCGCGCGCTTCGTCCACCGTGGTCGCGCGCGCGAGATCGAGCATACACTGCGTCTCATCGCTCATCTCTGCGCCGACCCAGCGCAGCGCAAGCAGTTGCTCGCCTCGCACCTCCCCGCGCCACAATTGCGTCGGTCGCGCCTCCGGCGGCACGAGGTGATCCACCACCGGCCCGCGCGCGGTAAACCGGACGGTCAGATGGTGCGGGCGCCCCCCCTGCACGGCGATCTGCTCGTTCACCGTCGTCATCGTCACCCACGCGCCATCGTGCCAGTACGCATCCGGGTGCGCGGCGTCGGTTCGTTCGAGGTAGAGATCGCGCTGCAAACAGATGTTGTTCGTGATACCCCAGGCAATGTCGGGCGTCCGACCGATGACCAACCCCGGCGTGGCGGGATACGCCAACCCGACGGCGTCGTAGCCCGCGCCATGCAGGTGCGCCTCGTACCACTCGGGTGGAATCGTGTAGTAGACGTGCGGATCGGACGCGAGCATCGCCGTGTGGCTCGCGGTCAGCGCCCCGGCCACCGCCCAGTTGTTGCTGCCGACGGCGTCCGGCGCGCCACCGAAGGCGTCACAGAGCGCGGCCACCCCACCGTCCGGCCGGGCGGGTGTGGGATCATACGCGCCCGGCGGCACGATATAGGTGACAGGCGCGTCCGGCGTGTAGAAGGCGTCATACCGCGCCCCCTCGCCGATCCCCGTCCGCACCAGTTCGGGCGTGTAGAGGACGTGGAGGCGACCGGTCAGATACCACCACCACCGGCGCTGGACGGCGATGGAATCTACGGGCCGCCACGGCTCCGGTTCGTAGCCGAGCATCGCGAACTCGACCGGCAGACCGACAGGCAACTGCGCCAGCCAGCCATTCACACCGTCGGCGAACGCGTCGAACGCCAGGCTGCTCTCTGCGCCCAGTCGCGGCAAAATCTCCTCGGAGACGCGCGTGATGCGGATCGTCCGCGCGAGAATGTCGCTCTCCAGCATCGCGGGGCCATAGACTTCAGCGAGCCGCCCGTGCGCCATGCGCCGGAGGTAATCGAGTTGCCACAGCCGGTCCTGCGCTTGGGCGTAGCCGAACGCGTAGAAGAGGTCGTACGGCTCATCGGCAAAGAGGTGTGGGACGCCCCGCCGGTCGCGGATGATCTCGGCGCCCTTTCGCACCCGCGTACGCACCTCACCCGGCCCCAGATCGGCTTTCTCCCGCAGGTACGTGCGGACCCATTCCTTCACCACGTCGGGTGTGACACCGGCGTCCGTTGCGAGCGCATCGAGCAGACGCGGCCCCGTCAGGGCAGCAAGCGCGATACGGCGTTGTTCCGTGGCGAGCATACGCGGTCGCTCCTTTTCAGGCGGGTGTAGCCGCCGGCATCGCGACGCCGAAGCGCGCGCCGAGGGTGGCGAGGTCTTGCCAGATCGGGTCGGGGATCGGGATGCCCTCGCGCTCGCGGGCGGTGCGGGAGCGGGTTTCCGGTTCGCCGGGAACGAGCACTTCGTCTTTGCCGGGGGCGGGCGGCGTTTCCTTGACGGCAGCAAGCGTTTCGCCGGTCAATCGCCGGTATTCTTTGCTGTCGCCAAATGCCGCCGGATCCATCGCAATGACGAAGACGCCGCCGAGCGCGCCGCGCTGCATACCTGCATCCGGGTGCGCCGACGGGACGGGCATCACCGCCCGATCGTCGTCAACCATCGCGAGGCCGGCGATCAGGGCGGAAGCCATCGAAAGGCCGTACCCCTTATGCCCGGCGAGGTCGCCACCGACCGGCAGCAGCGCGCCGCCATTGTAGAAATCTTCCGCGTTCGTAGAAGGGTTGCCGTCCTTGTCCACGATCAGACCGGGGGCGAGCGCCGCGTTCTTGGAGCGGGCGACGCGTAGTTTGCCCTCCGCGACGGTCGAGGTGGCAGCGTCGTACACCATGTTCATCGGCCCGTCTGCCGGGACGCCAAACGACCACGGGTTCGTGCCGAGGAAGCGCTGCGCGCCGCCGAACGGCACGACGCCGCCACTACCCGGTGCAGCAGTACCAATTGTGACAATCGCGATCATCCCCGCCGCGCTTGCCCGCTCGGTGTATTCGCCTAACCTGCCGATATGCGTCGCGTGGCGGAGGGCGACGGCGGCGATGCCGGAGGTGTGCGCGCGTTCCATCGCCCAGTCAAGCGCAACGGCGGTCGAATACTGCCCGAAGCCGAAATTGGCGTCCATGACCGCCGTGCCACCCACTTCGCGGACGACCGTCGGCCGCGCGTTCGGCACGAGGCCACCCGTGTCTGCCTGCGCCGCGTACTGCGGCAGCCGGAGAACGCCGTGCGAGTCGTGACCGGAAAGGTTCGCCTTGACGAGATGGTTGGCGAGTTCATCGGCGATATCGTTGTCAGCGCCCATCGCCAACGCGACCTGGCGGACATACGCGCGCAACTGATTGGAGGGACAAAGGTGCATCTCCGCCACGTTCCCGCTCCTTCCTCAATGTTTTCCTGTAGGCGCTCGCAAAACAGGCCCGAGAATGAACCGCCAAGACGCCAAGGACGCCAAGAGAGAAAGAGGAAATATTCTGTGTCCTCTTCGCGTTTTCTTAGCGTCCTTGGCGTCTTGGCGGTTCAACAAGGTCTTCCTTCACTCTGTCCACAGCATCGCACCGACGGATTATCAACGCAATCCGCTGCGTCACTCCCCGCGCGTGATGCGGTCAATACCGCGCATGATGTCCCGAACGAAGGTGAGATGCGGCACGGCGACGCCCGCACGCTCGGCCCGCTCCACGAGGTCGCCGAAGACCTGCTCGACCTCGATGGGGCGACCGGCGAGCAAGTCCTGCGTCATCGAGGGCAGGCTCCCACCGCGCGGGAGCGGCCCCGGCTTGATCTTCGCCAAGGTCTCTGCGTCGGGCGTCACGGCATAGGTGTGGATCGGCGGAAAGTTCGGGTAGTTGCCGACCTCGACGCCGTACGCCGCGCCGGTCACTGCCGTTTCGCGGACAAGGGCGAGGTAGGCGCGCATCATACTCGGGTCGCTCGTCAGTTGCGGCCCGGAGGCGCGCGCGAGGACGGAGACGCCGAAGACGCCCGCCGCGTTGCATGCCTTGGACCAAAGGACACTCTGGATGCTTGCGGGCACCTGCGCCGGGATGCCCGCCGCCATCAACGCGCCAATCGCGGCATCGACGCGCGGTGAGCCGCCGCCCGCCATCTCGCCGAGGTAGGTCATGCCGAGGGCGGTCACTGTCACGACGCCGTCCGCGCCGCGCCCGCCACCGAGGATCGTCGCACCGGGGACGACGCGCTCCGCGCCGAATGCCGCCGCGAGCATGTCGTCCTTCGCGAGGCCATTCTGGAGGCCCGCCACCCACGCGGCGTCATCGCCGGGCCGGGGCCACGCGGCCCGTACGGTGGCGATTGCGTCCGCCAGATCGTGCCCCTTTGTCAGAAAGATGAGTCCCACCCCGTCCGGCAAATCCGCCGGATCGGACGTGATGCCGACGCTGCCCGGCGGCGCGGGAGCGGGAGCGACGGGTATTTCGCTATCCACAACACCTGTCAATCGGATACGACCTGCTGTGCGCAATGATGCGGCGGTTCGCGGCGTGGCGAGGAGCGTGACGGCCTGCCCGTTCTTCGCCAGCAACCCGGCGAACGACTGGCCGAGCGCGCCCGCGCCGACGAAGGCGAGAGCTGACGGCGATGACGTACTACTCATGGGGCCACATCCTCTGTCGGCCACAGTTTGCTCCCGCCCGCATTGAGGGCAAGGTTGCCGCCGTCCACCGGCAGTGTGTGGCCCGTAATGAAACTTGCGCCGTCCGAGACAAGGAAAAGGGCGGCGCGGGCGATATCCTCCGGCTCGCCGATCCGGTCGAGTGGGATGCCTTTGAGGAAGCGCGCGGTCAGCGTTTTCGGGTCGAGTTGCGGGTCGTTGAGCATGTTCGTCATCGCCTGCGTCATCGTCTGCGCGGGTTGGATCGCATTGAGGCGGATCTTGTGCGGCGCCCACTCCACCGCCAACTCGCGCGTGAACTGGATGATGCCCGCCTTGGTTACGCTATACACGAAGTTGCCGCGCCCCAACGCGGAACTGCCGGCAATCGAACTAATGCTGACGATTGCCCCACCCCGGCCCGCCGCGATCATCCGCCGCCCGACCTGCTGCGTGCAGACCCACGTTCCTTCGAGGTTAATGCGTACGATCCTGCGCCACTCTTCCAGCGGCAACTCCTCCGGCCGGTAGCGAGTGCCGAGGCCGCAGTTATTGATGAGAATGTCCACGCGGCCATAGGCGCGGTCAAAGTCGTCGAACATCGCGACGATGGCGTCCGCGTCGCCCATATCGCACGTCACCGCCGTGCATTGCCGGCCGAGCGCCCGGACTTCGCGCGCCGTTTGCTGCGCTCCCTCGCCGTCAATGTCGCAGACGAACAGGTCCGCACCCGCTTTCGCCAGTTCAATCGCCGTCGCGTGGCCGATCCCGCCATGCGCCGACCCTGCCGTCACGATTGCGACCCTACCTGTCAGATCGAGCCAATCCACACCCATACATTCCCCTCCCCAAGTATCCCAGTAACTCCGGCTTTCCAGCCTGCGGCATTTCGTCACATGCGCAGGCTGGAAAGCCCGCCACCACCGCTATGACAATTCGGAAACGCGCACGGCAACATCATCGCGCGCGAGGAATTCCGGCAAGAGCCGCGTCCCCAGGCCGGGGCCGGAGGGCGCGGCGACGTAGCCGGACTGAATGTCGGGCAATTCGGTCACGACATCGCGGTACCAGCCGTGGTAATACGCCCGCACCCCTTCCTGGATCATCGCATTCGGCGTCGCGAGGCAGAGATGTGTGCCCGCCGCGTAGACGACCGGCCCCGTGCAATCGTGCGGCGCGACCGGGCAATGGTACGTCTCGGCAAGCGAGGCAATCCGCCGCGCCTCGGAGATGCCGCCGCACCAGCCGGGATCGAGCATGACAATGCCGACCGCCCTCTTTTCCAGCAATTCGCGAAAGGCGAAGCGCGTCGCCAGTGTTTCGGATGCCGTCGTCGGGACGCGCGTGTTGCGGGCAAACGTTGCGAGGGCGTCCGCGTTGTCCATGCGGATCGGGTCCTCGTACCAAAGCGGTTTGATCTCCTCCATCGCCTCGGCGATGCGGATGGCGGATTGGAGGTTCCAACGCCAGTGCAACTCGACGGCGATCTCCATCTGCATGCCGACCGCGTCGCGGATTTGCCGGAACGGCTCCATCCCTTGCTGGATTTGCGACGCGGTGATGTGCTGCCCGTTCGACTCGTCCGCGAATTGATCGAAGGGCCAGATTTTCATCGCCGTGATGCCCATGTCCAGCAGCGATTGGGCAACCTCGCCCGCGCGCCCCTGCTCCTGCCAGGCAATTAAGTCCTCGTATTTCCCCTCGTGCTCGCCCAACCCCCAGCCCGCCGAGAAACCGCTGCCTGGTCCCGCCGCGCGGTGGACGTGATAGCCGTAGCCTGCACACGTATTGTAGATGCGGATACGGTCGCGCACCGGCCCGCCGAGGCACTGGTAGATCGGCAGGCCAACGCTCTGGCCGAACACGTCCCAGAGGGCGATGTCGAGTGCGGAAATCGCCCGCATTTCGGTGCCCATCGAACGATGCGTCATGTTGCTACTGAGCGTCATGTAGTGCCGTTCGATGGCACGCGGGTCCTGACCGAGCAAATACGGTGCGACGGTCTGATGGATGTACCCCGCAACCGCCGCAGAGCCGAAGCAGGTCTCGCCGAGGCCGATCAGCCCCTCGTCGGTATGGATATGCAGCCAGATCTCATTCGGAT
>JBBSFO010000294.1:0-6557 GCA_038238655.1 Thermomicrobiales bacterium
CTCCAGCCCAATCCGGTTCAGTTACGGGCAATTTCCCGGGTGGTCGCTGGCTTGCCAGCCGGCCCCCCCGGCGGGGGAGGCTGGCTGGAAAGCCTGCTACCACCATGGAAAGCATCCCCGTCCCAGATGGTCGCACGGTGCCGGGGACTCCTTAACTGAACCGCATGAGGCTTCAGCCTGCTGCTGGACCTTGCTGCAGCAGGCTGAAGGCCGCCGCCACCAGATATGAGGCTCAACTACGCCAATGACGTCCCTAATGACGGAAATGGCGGCGTCCCGTCACAAGCATCGCGGCATTTCCGGCATCGGCGGCGGCAACACTTTCCGCATCGCGGATCGAACCGCCGGGATGGGCAATGGCTGTTACGCCCATCGCGACACAGAGTTCGACGGTGTCCGCGAACGGAAAGTATGCGTCGGACGCCATAACGCTGCCCCGCGCGCGGTCGCCCGCCTTCGCGAGGGCGATTTTTGCGGCGTCAATCCGGCTGGGCTGACCGCCCCCAATCCCGACCGTCGCGCCATCCCGCACGAGGACGATGCTATTCGACTTCACATGCCGCGCGGCACGCCACGCGAAACGCAGATCGCGCAGTTCCGCATCGGTCGGCGGTCGCTGAGAGACGACGTTCCAGGTCGTCGGGTCGTCTATCACCTCGTCCTGGGTTTGGAGCAGGAATCCGCCTTGCACCGAGCGAACCTCCCAGCCATCGGGTGTGGGCGTGGGTGCGCCCATCGCGAGCAAGCGCACATTTTTTCGGCGCGCGAATGCTGCCCGCGCCGCGTCATCGAACGACGGTGCGAGAACGACTTCGACGAAGAGTTCCGCGATCGCTTCCGCTACGGCGGCGGTCGCGGGCGTCGTGAGAGCGATCACGCCGCCAAACGCCGAGAGCGGGTCGGACGCGTACGCGCGCCGAAACGCCTTTTCGGGATCGTCGCCGAGCGCGATGCCGCAGGGGATATTGTGCTTGACGATCACGCACGCGGGCCGTTCCCAGCCGAGAAAGTCGCCCGCCGCCGACCATGCCGCATCGGCGTCGAGGATGTTGTTGTAGGAAAGTTCCTTGCCCGCCAGTTGCGTCGCGCCGAGCAGTCCGCGCGCCGGACGTCCCGGTTCGTACGCGCGATACAGCGCAGCAGCCTGATGCGGGTTCTCGCCGTAGCGCATCGGCTGATGCAGCGCGCCCGCAACGCTGAACTCAGCGGGAAAGGTCGCGTTGGGTGCGCCATCGTTGGCGCGCAAGTAGGCGGCAATCGTCGTGTCGTACGCAGCGACATGCGCGAATGCCTTCGCTGCGAGCGCGCGACGCTCCTCTCGCGGCACATCACCGCCGCCCAGCAGCGACAGTACGCGGTCGTAGTCGCTCGACTCGGTGACGACGAGGACCGTCGGATAGTTCTTCGCCGCCGCGCGGACGAGCGTCGGGCCGCCGATGTCAATCTTCTCCAGCGCCTCCATTGTTGCAATCGTCGGATCGGCGACGGTCGCTGCGAAGGGGTAGAGATTCGACACGACCATATCAACGGTGGCAATCCCGTGTTCCGCGAGCGTTGCCATATCGTCGGCATTGTCGCGGCGGGCAAGGATGCCGCCGTGTACGGCGGGATGCAGTGTCTTGACACGACCGCCGAGGATTTCCGGAAACTGCGTCACGGCGGCAATACCCGTGACGGGGATCCCCGCCTCCACGAGTGCGCGCTCGGTATTGCCCGTCGAAACGAGTTCCCAGCCGAGGTCCACCAACCCCCGCGCGAACTCCACTACCCCTTTTTTGTCCCAAACGCTGAGAATCGCCCGCATCGTCGTTCCTCGCTTTCGCGGAGAATGACGCCACCCATCAGATGTGTGCCATGCGGTTGTGTCCAAAGCCGCCGCGCACGCGTCAGGGGATGGCGCGGCCCAGGCGAACGGCCTTTCCTCCTGCACAGCGGCTCCCCCGTGGTTTCCCACGTTCCTTCGCCAGTCGCCACCGTGCACGGTCATACATCTGACCAATGCCGACTATACATGCTCCGGTACGACGCAACAAGACCGATCCGAGAGTGCAACGGAAACCGGTATACTGCTGGTGTGAATACTGCGCTGTCCCATGACAAAGAAACGCCCGCGCTCCAGCGATGGCAGCGGTTCGTGCAAAGACCTAGTACACGGCACGCGGCGGTCTTTGCGCTCTTCTGCATCCTCGCGACTCTTTGGCTGCGACCATTACCGTGGCAGATGGCCGACCATGTTACCGGCCCCGGCGATCCGCTGACAACGGCATGGCGGATTGTCTGGCCCATACAGTGGCTGATTCACCGAGACGTGCCGTTTTGGGAGACGAATGTTCTGTATCCCGCTGCGAACGTCTTCGCCCGCGACGAACTGACGTTGGGCGAGTCGTTGATCGCCGGGCCGATCTACGTGACAACACGAAACGCCCTCCTGGCGTATAACGTGACATTGCTCCTCACGATGGCGATGTGCGGATTCTTCATGTACTGCCTTGCCTGGCATTTCCTGCACAGTCACAGTGCCGGTATCGTCGCTGGCGTGATCTTCACCCTTGCCCCCTGCCACCTTGCGCAACTCGACCATGCGGGGCTGCTTTCGGTGCAATGGCTTCCACTCGAAATCCTTTTCCTTGATCGCGCCTTCCGGCACCGACGATGGTCCGATGTCCTGCTTCTTGCTATCGCCGTTTTCCTGCAGTCCATCTCGGCGGGCTATTACGCCTACTGGTCTGCCATCATCATCGCGATCTATACGGGATATGTTTTCGTTTGGAGGCGACTGTGCGTGCCATTGGTGATGATGGCTCGCATCGGTGCCGGACTCGTGGGGGCGCTTGTCCTACTGCTCTTCGTCGTGCGACCGTTCATCCTTGTCGCCGATCACGAAGGATTCGCCCGACCCCGTCACGAAGTCGAATACTGGTCCGCGCGACCGCAGACATGGCTCGCGGCAACACCGAACAATCTCCTGTACGGTCGGCTCGTTCGGGCGCACGCGTGGACATGGTCCACGGAAATGTATCTCTTCCCCGGTATTCTCGCGCTCGTTCTGGCGGGCGTTGGGCTAACGGCACGACGGAAAGATGGTCTGCGCTGGTTCGCGTTCGCCCTCGCGGTCGCTGGCTTCATCCTCACGCTTGGGCCAACGCTCCATCTGGCACGACGGGATGTCGGCCATGTTCCCCTTCCCTATGCCATCCTGTATCGGTTCATTCCGGGAGGCGACGCGCTCCGCGCGCCCGTGCGTGCCGCACCGATAGCGATGCTTGGCATCGCGCTCCTCGCCGCGTGTGGATGGAAATATCTTGCCGCTCGAATACGCCGCCATGCGCTGAGGCAATGGATTGTGGTGACTGCGGCGACACTCTGTGCCGCACTCTGCATGGAATATGCGGTTGCCCCACTGGGCACCGTGCGCGTGCCGCAATTGGATACCGAGCAATCGCCGCTCGTTGATTGGCTGCGGCAGGAACCGCCGGGGATTGTCGCGGTGCTGCCCGACCTCCGCGCGCCGGTAACGATGGCGCTCGCGACAACCAATCGTCACCGCTTCATTAACGCCGATGCGGAAATCCTGCCACCTGCCACGCGCGTTCTCTTCGCGTCGCTAACGGATTTTCCTTCGCCCGCCGGCGTCGCGGCACTCGAAGCGCTCGGTGTGAGTCTTGTCGTGTTGACGCGCGAAGCGTACAGCGCGCTGGTATGGGAAGGCCTCATTCGTCGCATTGCGGCCATCGCGCCAGCGATCGTACCAGCCACGACATTGCCCGATGCGCTCGTCTTGCGTATCGCCCCAGGAAGCGGACACTTCACCGCGTTGCATGACGCGATTCCCGCATCCGCGACCGTTTTCGTTGCCGGTACGACGCAGAATGACGCGACCGATCTTGAGTGGGCGCTCGCCACCCATGTCTTGCGTGACCGCCATGTTCGTGGTGACATCAGGACGGGCTGGACGAGCGAACCGGCGCCACCGACGAGGGACGAACGGTTCGATTTCGGCATCTTCGCGGTCGCGGAGCTGGTGCCGGAGGACTTCGATGCGAACGCACCGGTCTGGACCGATGGCATACTCGTCGCCTATCGGGCGCGTACACGCTAAACGACGCCGGCAATGCGAATCGGGCCGCTCTCTCCACGCGGCACAATTTCGCCGACGACGCTCGCATCCGGAAGGATCGCCCGCACCTCGACTAGACGCTCCGGCGAAACAACTGCGATCATGCCGATGCCCATGTTGAAGACGCGATACATCTCGGCATCCGCGACGTGCGCGCCCGATTGGATGGCGGCAAAGAGCGGCGGGATCGTCCAGCGCGACGGCTCGATGTCTGCGGCGAGGTGTGCGGGTAGGACACGCGGCAAATTGTCCACGAGGCCACCGCCCGTGATATGCGCAAGCGCGTGGATTAGCTCCGCGTCAATTGCGGGCAGGAGCGCGGCGGCATAGGAGCGATGTTCCGCCAACAGCATTTCGCCGAGCGATTCGGCGCAACCGTGCGGAATAGTCGTCAGACGGTGGCGAACGTCATCGGTCGCACCGTCGAGGCCAAACGCGCGGCGGGCGAGCGAATAGCCATTCGTGTGCAGTCCTGACGATGGCAGGCCAAGCACCAGATCGCCCGCCCGAACGGTGCGCCCGTCGAGAATGTTTGCGCGCGCGACGCTCCCGACTATGCAACCGGCAAGGTCGTAGTCGCCCGCCGCGTAGATGCCGGGCAACTCGGCAGTCTCCCCACCGAGGAGCGCCATTGTGTGGGCGAGGCATGCATCGGCAACGCCGCCGACGACGGCCGCGATCACCGCCGGGTCGCTCGCGCCGACTGCGAGGTAATCGAGAAAGAAGATCGGGCGCGCACCGCAGCACAGGATGTCGTTGACGCAGTGATGGACGATGTCGCGCCCGATACCCGCGTGCGCTTCCGGTGTGCCCACGGCGATGGCGAGTTTTAATTTCGTCCCGACGCCGTCAATGGAGGCGACGAGCGCCGTCTCGCCCGCACCAGGCAGCGCGTAGATGCCGCCGAAATGACCGATGTCCGCGAGCACGTTCGGGCCGTGCGTCGCGCGGATGCGTTGCTGGAGCGAGGCGAGTGCATTCGCTTTGGCATCAATGTCCACGCCGACGCGCGCGTAGGCACTGCGTCCGTCGTCCGTGTCACTCATCCTGGGATGGGGCTGTTTCGGACGATTGCGGTGGTTGCGCGTCCGGCACCTGCTCCGTTTGTCCGCCGTCCTTGGTCGTTCCGGGCCAGAGCACATAGGCGCTCACGGCGTGAAGGAGTTCGCCGCGCGCGCGGCGAGTCAGAAGCCGTAACCGCCCGAGGTTCGCGTCCGGCTGCGCGAGGACGAGCAGGGCGACATCGGGATCGAGCGGCGTGAGCAGCACGAGGCCGTTCTCGAATTCGAGCGTCGTTTGGGTGATGCCGCCCCGCTCGAGTTCGCGGCCCAACGCCTCCGCGACGAGCAAGCCACTCGCGCCGACCGCGCCGACCGCCTCGGCATCAATCCCCTCGGCGGCGCTGCTTGCGAGCAGCAACCCATCGTTGCCCACAACGGCAGCGAGATCAATGCCGCCAATGTCCCGCAGTTGCTGAATGAGTTCGCCGAGTCGCGCGCCCGTCGCATCGTTGCTTGCCATCCCCACCCGCCCTTTCCGTCAACCCAACGCCACCGTGCGAGCGAGTATAGCCGATACAACCGACACCCGGAACGCTTGGTCGGGAGGTTGAACCACCAAGACACCAAGAGGGATACGGAGAAGAAAACAAATCCTGCCTTCTTCCTCCCCGGCTTTTCTTGGTGTTCGTGGTGTCTTGGTGGTTCAACCTCCCATTAGCTATGCTGGTTCGGCGATCCGATATGGCGCGAGTTTCGCGGCGTCGCGCTGGGGAATCCGGCCCTGCATCGTGATTCCTTGCTCGCCATACTCGACGGACGCGACGCGGCCGCTGCGATGGAACTTCTCGACCAGTGCGGAATGATCGTACGGAATGCAAACACGCACCTCGGCCATCGTGTCGGTCAACGCCGATTCGACACGGGCAAGCAGTTCGTCCATGCCTTGCCCGGTGATCGCGGAAACCGGAACGTACGCTTCCGGCAGTTCCAGCGCCTCCCGAATGTCCGCCGGAACCTCGCCACCGAGCGCATCCACTTTGTTCAGCGCGATGACCGTCGGCTTGTCGCTCACCTTGAGTTCCGCGAGCACCTTCCGCACCGTCGCTGCTTGCTCTTCCGCATTCGGATGCGTGAGGTCCACGACATGGACGAGCACGTCCGCCTCGCTGATCTCCTCCAGTGTCGCGCGGAACGCGGCGACGAGTTGCGTCGGCAGTTGATTGATGAAGCCGACCGTGTCGGTCATTAAGGCATCGCGACCACTCGGCAGCACGATCTTGCGCGTCGTTGGATCGAGTGTCGCGAAGAGCTTGTTTTCCGCCAGCACATCCGCATCGGTCAACCGGTTCAGCAACGTAGATTTGCCCGCGTTCGTATAGCCGACGAGCGCAACGATCGGCACGCCCGACTTGCGCCGCTTCTGCCGGTACTGCTCGCGA
>JBBSFO010000295.1:0-6548 GCA_038238655.1 Thermomicrobiales bacterium
GAAGTCGTCCGCCAGCGCCTCGAAGACGAAGCAATGTCCGCCCTCGTCACTTCCCTCAGCGACGAGGGAGAGTAAAACGCAGAGGGCGCAGAGGACGCAGAGAAAGACAGGAGAAAAGAGATTTGGGGGGAATTACCCCCTCATCTCTTTTCTTTTCTCTGTGTTCTCCGCGTCCTCTGCGTTCAAAGTCCCCGGACGAAGGCACCGATGCGTTCGACGGCTTTGGTGAGCATGTTGTCACTGTTCGCGACGGAAAGGCGGATATAGCCCGCGCCTGCCGGGCCGAAGGCGTCGCCGGGGGTAACGGCGACGTACTGCGATTGCAGCAGCCGGGTCGCGAAATCGGTGGACGAGAGGCCCGTACCGCGAATATCGGCGAAGGCGTAGAATGCGCCCTCCGGCAGTGGGCAGATGACGCCGGGCAGCGCTGATAGTCCCTCGGCGACGAGCCGCCGCCGCCGGTCGTAGGCGGCATTCATTGTTGTAATGCACTCCTGCGGGCCGTCGTAGGCCATCGCGCCGCCGACCTGCGCGAACGACGTGGCGCAGGTCGCGGTGTGGCTGTGGATCGTCGCGATCTGCTTGACGAGATCGCGCGGCGCGGCGACATAGCCCAGCCGCCAGCCCGTCATCGCGTACGGCTTCGAGAAGCCATTGACGATGATCGTCCGCTCCTGCATGCCGGGCAGGGAGGCGATACTCGTGTGCGTGTGGCCATCGTAGATCAGTTTCTCATAGATTTCGTCCGAAATGACGATCAGGTCGTGCTCCCGCGCTACTGCGGCGATGGCTTCCAGTTCGGCCCGCGTGGCGACGCGCCCGGTCGGGTTGTTCGGCGAGTTGAAGATCAGGACGCGACTGCGCGGCGTGATAGACGGGCGAATGCGGTCGGCGGTGATCGTCCAGTTGTCGTCGGGCGAGAGCGGTACCTGTACCGGCGTCGCGTCCGCCAATTGCGTGGCGGGAGCATACGAGACCCAGCCGGGGTCGAGGATGAGCACCTCATCGCCGCTCCCAACGAGCGCGAGCAGGCTGACCGCGATGGCCGCCTTGCCACCGGGCGTGACGATGATCTCGCTGTTCATGTCGTAGGTGAGGCCGTTATCGCGCTGCAGTTTCGCCGCGATCGCCTTGCGCAGGGGCGGGATGCCGCTGCTGGCGACGTAGTGCGTGAACCCCGCCTCCATCGCCTCCGCCGCCGCCTGGATGATGTGCGCGGGCGTCGCGAAGTCCGGGTCGCCGCCGCCGAGGTCAACGACATCGTGCCCCGCCGCTGTCAGTTGCCGCGCCGTGTCCGAAACAACGAGCGTCGGTGAGGGCTTCATCACCCGCATCCGCTCGGCGAAATGGTAGGTCTGCGTCGTCGCCATGGCTCCTCCGAAGGACTGAGGACTGAGGACTGAGGACTGAGTGCCGCGTGCTGCGTGCTGCAACCCGATCCGTGTCCTGTCCGGCAAATACTAATGACCGCTGCGGTCATTCATTTTCTACTGTCAGTCAGCATACACTGATGCACGTCCCGGCTCCAATTTCACTCAGTCCTCAGTCCTTCCCTTATGCGATGGGCCAGATGTTCGAGCCTTGCTTCGGGAAGAGGGTATCGAGGAGCACGCGGGCATCGTCGGTGCGGATCATACAGTCGGGGAAGGCGCGGTCGAGTTCATCGAGCGATTTGAAGCCGAACAGCAGTTGCAAGAAAATGAGATCGGGGAAGGCCGCGTCACCACGCTCCTTCGCGCCCGGTTGCCAGGACATAATGGTAGTCAGACGGCCAGCGTCGAACGTGAGGCAGAGGCCGGTGCGGTAGAAGTTCAGTTTCAGTTCGCCGCTGTGTCCGACGAGGATCGAATCGGCCAATCGTGCTTCGAGTGCCGGTGCGATCTGCCGCAGGAAGTCCGCGAGGTCCGCGACGCGCACATACCACGCATAGGGCCGGTGGATGCCGCGCAACCTACTTGGGATGACATAGTAGACGGGATGCTCTGTTTCAGTACCGAAGGTGATCGTGTCGAACCGCTTGCCGTCTGCTGCCGCGTACGCCTCGCCGACCGATTTGAGGGTGCGAAGAACCGTCGGCGTGACAGGGAGCCATGAGACGCCGGGCGCGAGTTCGTAGACCGCGACATAGATCCCCCCATTCCAAAGCCGGGGATGGTGCCCGAAAAAGCCGACAGGCGCGCCTTCCGGCGTCTCGATCACGCAGAGATCCAGCCGCATGTCGCTCGTCGGGCTATGGCCGGTGATGTCGTATCGCCACTGCGCCGCGTCCCGGAGACAGGCGATCCGTCCGCGTCGCATGCCGAACGCGTATGCCCGCGCGAGGAACGGGATGTCCGCCTCCGTCGCCGCACGGATGCGGTATGGCTCCGTTGCACCCGCGTCGAGTGCCGGGACATCGGCCGGGTAGCCGAACCGTCCGCCGTCCAGTTCGAGCGCCATCTCGTAGCCGAACTGCCGGTAGTACCACGGGATGCCGCCGATCATCTGGGCCAACTCGCCCCGTTCGGCGCCCCATTCGTGGATGACATCGAATTGGGCGCGCACGAGCCCACGCCGCCGGTAGTCAGGATGCGTGCCGACCATTTCCGGTCGCCCAACGCCGAATGGGATGCCGCTATACGACCATCGTTGCGAAATCGTGCAGAGCGACGAGACAATTGCGCCTGTGCGCGTATCCTCGACAATTAGAAAGTCGCCTGCGCTGGTTGTCGGATGATCGCCGCGCATCATGTCCTCGGTCCAGACGCGCACCCAGTCGTCGGGCGCGCCGTCGTCCGTTCCGTGGATCGTCGCATTGAATGCTGCCACCCGGCTCGTGTCGTCCACCGTCGCGCGCCGCAGCACCAACCCATCGCCGAGATCGCGCGGTACTGTCGTCATGGAAACCTAACCCCCAGCCCCTTCCCGCGAGGAAGGGGAGCAATACGTGCCTTTGCCGAGTATCGCTACCCACTCAGCCTCAGTCCTGTGTCAGAGGGGGTAGCGATACTCGGCAGAGGCGGCTTTCATGTGCTCTTCCAACACTTCGAAATAGTCGCCGTACCGTTTCTGCATTGCAATGAGCCACTTTTCGCAACCCCAGGGGAACTTACGTAACTGAAACGTCATCTCGACCAGATCGCCGTACACGAACTTGTGGCTATCGTAGGTGACGGTCGGCACCGCCTCGACCTGTGCGGGGTCGCGGTCCGCGAAGCGTTCGAGACAGAAATCCTCTAAAATTGCGTGCGGCGCTTTGTCCGCAACCTTCAGGAAATGGTCTCCCCCCTCCATCCGGTAGATCGCGACGATCTTCCCAATCTCGCGGTACACCAATTCCTCCGGTGTATCGCGCACAATCACCCACATAATCGTACCCCCTACGAAAGAGATCGAAAGTGATTGAACCGCAGAAGGCGCAGAGAGCGCAGAGGATGCAGAGAAAATGCAAGAAGAGAAAGAAAAGGACCCACTCATTTCCCTCTCTGCGTCCTCTGCGCCTCTGCGGTTCAATCGCTTTCTCCCCGTTACGCCGCGCGGGCGGCGCGATGGACGCAGGAGGCGGGTTCGTAGGACGTGACGGGCGTATCGCCGTGGATCGCGAAGCCGCGCATTGGGCCGAGGCCGATGTTCGAGGCGGTGATGATATGGCGGATGCGCTCCGGCACGAAGCCCATCATCGTCGCCGCGACGGTGTCCACCGCGACAGCGTTCACGCCCGCGATCAGATGGCCCGTCGGGATCGGCGTGCCGTTCGTCGGCCCCAAACCCTCCATGCCAACGATGCCGTCAATGATGTGCAGATGGGCAGGGATGGCACGATTGAGGTCGCTGATCGCGTTGGACATATCCGCACCGTGGAGGCGGATCGCCGTAGATTTGCGCGTCGCGCCGTTCGGCGTCGTCACGATCGTCGCGGGCATCGCACCGACGAAGTTTTTCAAGGCAAGGGTGACGACCGTCAGGATATGCGTCTTCATCTTCGGCACGTTAATCACGCGGTCTGCGGCCATGAATCGCTCCGGTACCGGGATGCGCCCGACGACGAGCGGGTCCGGCACGTCCACCCAGACGGGTTGCGCCTCATTGCAATCGAGCCATTCGACCGCGTAGGGCGCGAGCATTTCCACGTAGCCGCTGTTCGCGAAGGCGGCGGACGCGCTCATCGCGGAGGAGGGGCCGTCCGCAATCGTGATTCGGCGTGCGCCGCAATCGCGCAGCAGTCCGCAGAGCGCAGCGACGACCGCCGGGTGCGTCACCGAGGCGGTCTCCGGCGGCGCGCCATTGACGAGGTTGACCTTGATGACGATGTCGCCGTTGTGCGGCACCAACACCGGGAAATCCGCCAGCCGCGCGAGCGCATCCCGCAGCGCCGTCACATCGTACGCGCTAATCTCCTCCGACACCTGCACCGCCGCCTCACGCTCACTCACGACAGACCTCCTCGGACGATAGGGAGAAACCGATTGAACCGCAGAGACGCAGAGGACGCAAAGAGGGGAACAATGGGAAATAGCAATAAACATTCTTCAATCTCGTCATCTCTTCTCAGTTTCCCTTCTTCTTTTCTCTGCGTTCTTTGCGCTCTCTGCGTCTCTGCGGTTCTCCCCGGTTTCAGACGCGGGCGACGAGGACGACGCGGCCGGTGGTTTCGCCGGGCGGTTCGAACGTGGGGCCGATGCGCGGGAGGCAGGCGAAGGCGTCCAGCAGCGTCAGCCCGGCGGTTTCCAGTGCAGCGGTCATCTCATCGAGGGTGTAGCCGCGCTCCGTGTGGACTTCCTCGAAACGTCGGTAATCAGGGCCGAAGCGGGCGAAGCAGGTAAGCGTCATCGTCGCGAGCGCCGTCTCGGCGTCCCACTCCGCCTGCTGAATGAAGTAGGTGTCGCCGATCTCCTGCACCCAGCAGGCGCCGTTCCAGTCCGCCGCCAACCCCGCGCGGGTATTCATGTCGAAGACGGCCAGACCGTCCGGCACGAGCGCGCGGCGCATGCAGGTGAACGTCCGGACGAGATCGGCGGGATCGGTGAGGTAGTTCAGGCTGTCGTAGAAGCAGGTGAGCAGGTCCACCGGCTCCGCGATGGTGAAAGCGCGCATATCGTGTTGGACGAACCGAACCGCAGTATGCGCGTCTGCCGCTTTCTGGCGGGCAACGTCCAGCATGGTCGCGGAGCCGTCAATGCCGGTCACATCGTATCCCTGCGCGGCGAAGCGGAGGGCGGCGGTGCCGGTGCCGCAGGCGAGATCGAGAACACGGTGCGGTGTAACGTCGTAGCGCGGCAGGAGATCGTCGAGGAACGTGACCATCCGCTCGCTCCAGCGGCTCTGCCCCTGTACGTCGTAGACGGCGGCATACGCGCCGTAGGGGTCGGTCGCGAGCGATGCACTCTCCAGCGGTCGCAGATACGTCCGCGTTGTCGTGTCAACCATGCGCCCCAATTCCTTCCTACCAGCGATATTCCGTGGAGTCTAGCACGCGGCGTAGCGGTTGTCACGGCGTACGTTCTGGGCGCGTGGCGGTAGTGGTTAGCAAACGATGAGCGCGAGTGCTAAACAGAAAAAGCGAGGAAAAATGAGAAAGAGTGTGTCCAAAGGACAATAAATCAGGTAAGCGAACGTCTATGCCGTTGCATGTGAACGGGAGCATGGTAGGATGGCGTTGTTAGCAGTCACGCGACGAGAGTGCTAACACATTAAAGCGGAACTGGTTTGGATCAGTTTTGTAGTGTACCGTATAGGAGGTAGGCCGTCTATGAGCGCAACAGCCGTCAAACTTCGCCCGCTGGGCGATCGTGTCGTGCTTCAGCCCGTCAAGAGGGAAGAAGTGACCAAGAGTGGCATCGTCCTGCCGGATACGGCGCAGGAAAAGCCGCAACGCGGCATCGTCGTCGCCAAGGGCAAGGGCCGCAAGCTCGATGATGGCACGATGGTCGAGATTGACCTGAACGAGGGCGACGAAGTGTTGTTCGCCAAGTACGCAGGCACCGAGTTCAAGGTCGAAGAAGAAGAGTACCTCGTCATCAGCGAGAAAGACATTCTCGCCGTCGTCGCCCCGTAACGTCGTCACCCATTGGGGTGGCGTTTTTCGTTCGTGCAGGCCATGACCTGCTCCCAGGAGGATTCTCCACTATGGCAAAACAGATCGCATTCAATGAGGACGCGCGCCGTCGTTTGAAGGTTGGCGTGGACACGCTGGCGAACGCTGTCCGCACGACGCTCGGCCCGAAGGGTCGCAACGTCGCCCTCGACAAGAAGTTCGGCGCCCCGACCGTCACGCACGACGGCGTCACGGTGGCGAAGGAGATCGAACTCGAAGACCCCTACGAGAACATGGGCGCGCAGCTCCTCAAGGAAGCCGCCACGAAGACCAACGACATCGCCGGCGACGGCACGACGACCGCCACCGTCCTCGCGCAGGCCATCGTCCATGAGGGCCTAAAGAACGTCGCGGCGGGCGCGAATGCAATGCTGCTCAAGCAGGGCATTGACCTCGGCGCGGCTGCGGTGGCCGAGTACCTCAAGGGCCAGGCGAAGCAGATCAACGGCAAGATCGAGATCGCGCAAGTCGCCTC
>JBBSFO010000296.1:0-6541 GCA_038238655.1 Thermomicrobiales bacterium
TGGCCGCGTATTCCCCTGTTGTGCCAGGATACGCGGCAGGATAGAACGGCACGGTCTCGTCCATGCGCCCGCATGGCGGTCGTGACGGTATGCTCCTGCCAATTCGTTGGAGGAGCATCACGCCGTGCAACATTCACCTGAAGCCATCGAAGAGGCCATCGCTGCAACTGCCGTTGCGACGCCCGTCGCGCGCTGGCGGCTCCTGCCGTTTATTGCCTTCCAATTGCTCACCGCCGGGACATTCACATCGTCCATCTGGGTGCTCTGGATGCTCCATCGTGGCTACACGCTGGGGCAGATCGGCATCGCGGAGGCGTGCTACCACATCGCGAAGGTCGCGCTCGAAGTGCCGACCGGGGCGTTCGCGGACACCATCGGGCGGAAGTGGAGCCTCGTCGTTTCGGCGATTGCCGTGATGATCGCGACCACGCTGATGTGGTGGTCACCTATCTTTCCCGTCGTGATGGTCGCGCTGCTAATAGACGGCGCGTCTGGCTCGTTTCGGTACGGGGCCGATCAGGCGTATCTTTTCGACGCGCTCAAGGACGAGGGGCGGTCGCACGGCTTTATCCGCATCCTCGCCAATGTGCTCGCCGCATCCTACTTCATCGCCGCGCTGATGAGTTGGGCGGGCGCGTGGCTTTCAGAGTGGTCCTACGCATGGCCGTTCAGCTTGAACATCGCGGCGGCGATTATCACCGGCATCCTCGCCGCGCTCCTGCCGGAACCGGTGCGCACAACGGAACACCGGACACTTGGTGGCGTGTATCGCACGATGCGCACGGGTATTAGAACGGTCCGCGAGCACCCGGTGTTGCTCCGGCTCGTCCTTTTCGCGGCGTTTTTCTTCACCGCGAACACATTGGGAAACATCTATCTACAATCCGTCCTCAAAGGGCACGGCTTCGCGAATGGTGCGATCGGTCTGACGCTCGGTATCTCCGGTATCGTCAGCGCAGCGGCGACGTGGCTGGGTGGGCGGCTACCGACGGGATGGCGGGCATGGACGCCGTTTGTGCTGCTCGCGGCGGCGACGGCGGTGGGGACAGTCTTCCAGGGGCTGGCCCTGGTACCGCTGGTACTCGTCGGGTTGGGAATGCGGGAGGTGGCAATCGGCATCTTCGAACCGCTCTTCTCGACGTGGACAAATGACGAAGCGCCGACCGAGACGCGCGCGACGGTGCTGTCGCTCTCGGAGTTCGGCTTCAGCGTGACGATGGTCTGGTCGTTCCCGCTCACCGGCTTGCTCGCCGACCGCGCGGGCTGGGGTGTCGCGTACGGCGCGGTCGCGGTGGTACTGATGGTCTTGATCGGCATGGTGCTTCTGATTGGGCGAAAACCCTCGGTCGTGCGTTCGGAGACGGTGTGATTCATCCGTGCGCTGTGTGGAAGGATTGGTCCTTCACCGACATTGGTGGCGGTAAGCTTCAGCCTGCCGCAGTGAGGTTCGGCAGGCTGAAGGCCGCCACTGACATGGCGTGTCCCCGCCTATCCTGGATCTCCCGGCGCGATGATGACGGTGAAGTGCTGTGCGGTCGCATCGAAATCGCGGAGGACGGCGCTTCACCGGAGATGACGGCGGTCTTGTACTGCTCACCGGCGAAGTTGCGTACCGCATCCAGCGAATCAAAGAGCGTCAGCGTGACGAACTCCGCGCCGTCCACATCGTCGCGCCGCAAGAGGTATGCGCCCCGACAACCCGCGACATCGCGCAGTTCGGGCAGGACGACGCCTCGAAACATCGTCTCGTACGCGCCCGCCTGCTCGCTGTTCGTCCGGCCACGCCACATGCGCCCGATCCCGTTTTCGGTCATTCGTCTTGCCCGCCTTTCCGTTGTATCAATTGAGCGACAAGTGCGGCACGCATGTTGCCCCTCGTCTCCTTAACGGTCGTTGCCGCCTTTGTCAGTGCGATGACAAAGGATGGCAACATGCTACTCTTTTCTCAGGCTCCCCGAAGGATGACCGTAGGCCTTTTCACGCGCTTCCGATCAACGCACCGGCGGTGAAGACGAGTGCGCCACCGACGACAATCTGAATCACGGAAAGGATGAACTTTGTGCCGAAGTACTTCGTGCGGATCAGGGCGATGGCGATCAGTTCGACGCCGACGACGAGATAGGCGACGATAAGCGCGACGTGGATATCGGCAATGAGGAAGGGGAGCGCATGGCCGACGCCGCCGACGAAGGTCATGCCACCGGTGATCGCGCCACGACCGATTGGGTGGCCGCGCCCAGTCAGCACGCCGTCGTCCGAGAGCGCCTCTGCGAAGCCCATGCTGATCGCCGCACCAACCGCCGCCGCGAGGCCGACGAGCAGCGTTTTCATGGGGCTGTGGGTCGCGAAGGCGGCGGCGAAGAGCGGTGCGAGCGTCGAGACCGAGCCATCCATCAGCCCGACGAGGCCCGGCTGCACGACTTTCAGGAGGAACGCATTGTCCTTGTCTTCCTGCGTCGGATCGGCCTGCGTCGTCGCATCCATCGTGGCGCCTTCGGGTTCGGGCACGGAAGCGGCGGATGGTTTCGCGGTTTCTGAAGCGCGGGGCGGCATCGTCACGCGGTCCGGCTGGATGCTGATGCGCCCAACGCGCTGCAATGCCGTCGTCGGGACGAGATGCGGCTTGCCGTCGAGCCGCCCGACGGTCTGGAGGCGTGCCCGCCCAATGGGCATCGCGATTGCCGCGCCGTGCTGGAGCGCGGGCCGGAGCAGATTCGCCACTGCCTCGACGCGATCGCGGCTCGTACGGCGCGGATCGTAGCGGAGGGCAAGCGAGTTGTCTTTCGGATCGAGTTCGACGCCGGTAATGCCGTCATTGGCGAGCAGTGCGTCGAGCACGAGTGCGCCGCAACGCGGCAACACATCGTCGGCAGACAGTGTGTCGGTTTGTGGATCAATCATTGCAAGCCTCTTATCTTTCTGGAACTTGGCGCGGCACACTGAGCAGCGGCGTGCCCAAACCAATGTTCGTAATTTCCTTCCCATTGTCGGTCTTTGCGACGGCAAATGTCAAGATGAAGCAAGGAAAATTAGCCCGTGCAAACCCCCTTACTCCTTCAGTTTCGTGGTGTTCTTTTCGCTCCGTAAGAGGCGCAAAACTACTATGCCTTCCGGTTGCGAAACTCGTGTCGGACATGGATCGCGCGCGAAGACGTGTGCTACTCTTCGTGGTTGGTGTATTGGGTCGTGGAGGAGGCGGGGTGCTCGTTTATCTCGATTGCGGTCAGGGGATCAGCGCAAATCTCGTGCTCGGTGCGCTGCTCGATGCCGGCGCAGACATTGCGCTCGCCCAGCGTATCCTCGGGACGATCACCCTGCCACGGATCGCGCTGATGCGATCCGCTGATCGGGTCGGCGCGGTTCGTGGAACGGCGGCATCCGTGGCAATTGGCCCGCTCCCACGCGGCACATTGTTTCTGGCCGCGATCCGCGCGCTCGAAAACGGACGTGTGCCGCTCGCCGTGCGCACCTGGGGCGGTGGCATGCTCGCACGCCTGCTCGAAGCGGAGGCAATGGTGCGCGGCGAACCGCTCGATACCGTGCCGCTCAACGATCCGATGACCGTCGCCGAACTGCTCGCCGTCAGCGCCGCATTTGCCGCCCTCCAGATCGTCCGCGTCTATGCCGCGCCGATTGGTAGCACTGAGGACTCAGGACTGAGGAGTTCGCTTCCCGCTCAGTCCTCAGTCCTTTTGCAAGAAGCCGGATGGCCGGCCGCCTCGGACGCGCTTGTGACGCCGGGCGGGGCGGCGATTTTGGCGGCGCTGGCGGAACCGGGCGTGCCGCCGATGCGCCTTTCGGCGGTCGGATATGGTATCGCGGCAGACGCACCCCGCGTGCTGCGTTGCTGGCTCGGCACGCCGTACAATGTGGCAGCCATACAGACATCGCTTGGCACACGCACCAGCGTCGCGACACATATGCACCCGCACGCCGACGGAGATGACCATTGACCGACTTCCCGCCCGCCCTAACGACCTGGTTGCACGAAACGCTCCGCACGGTTGCGCCGATCATGGTCGAAGCGTTACCGTCGCGTTCCAATAATCGCTCGTATCGCCTTCAAAGTGGAGCGACACCGTACATTTTGAAACTGGTTCACCCCAAGCGGGAAGCGGCAATCGCGCACGAACTGGCGATTGTCCCGTATCTGCATCGTCGGGGCGTGCCGGTAGCGAACGTGTTGGGGGTCGCGCGCGATTTACCCGGCGTGCCGGAAACCGCCGTCCTGCGCACCTATTTGGCCGGTGTGCCCGCGTCGGAGGGATTCACCGACCTCGATGCAGGGGCGCGCGAGGCGATGCTCGCGGCGATGGGCGAATGGTTGGCGCGTGTGCATGCGCTGCCCCACGCGGCGGTGCAAGACTTCTGGCAGTTCCCGGAAGACACGGTGCGCGAACCAGCGGACTGGTCCACGAATTTCGTTCAGAAGAAAGTAATGAGCGACCTCAGCCTCCTCGTGCCGAGTGGCGCACTAACGGACGATGTCGTCGTGCGGATGACGCAGTTGCTGCCGCGTTGGGCCGCAGGGTTGGCGGAAACACCCGTCGCTCTCGCCCCGCTGCACGGCGATTTCTACCTCGACAATATACTCATCACCCAGGAGGGTGCGATTACTGGAGTACTCGACTGGGAGGCGGCGCGGCTTGGCGACCCATTGTGGGAGTTGGCACGCACGCAGGTCGCCTCGTTCGGCGATACGCCCGCCGACTACGCCCGCTTCCTCACCTCCTATAAACGACATATCCCTATAGCTGTGGACGAGGAGCGCGTGGCGCGCTATCGTTTTCTGATGGCGATGGGCGATCTACGCTACGCCGTCCGTCACGTGCCGGTACAGACCGCCGAACGTGCCGCGCACCTGATTCGGTTTTGGCGACAACTTGTGGAGGCGCCCGGATGGTCTTGACGACACTTTTTTCACCCGTTGTTGCCGCGATAGCGACGCCCGCTGAGGCGGATGCACTGCTTGCCTTCGCCGAACGCGTCCTCGGCCCGCAGAAGACGCGGCCCTTGCAACCGGATGGCAAGGAATACGACCTGTACCATCTTACCCACGTGTATCTCTCCGCCCGGAACGGTATTGCCCTCGCCCGTGCGAAGGAAGGGAACGAAATCGTCGCGATAATGGCGGTGCAGGCGTTCGATCCTGCGTACCATGTGGAACATGTGGATGATGTGCATGCGTTCGCGGCGGATTATCAGTACACCTCGGAAACGACCGCCGTCTATCGTCGCACACTGATTGACGAACGCTACCCGCGCCTCCCCGTCCTCCGCGCGCTCGTCAAGGAGGCGGATCGTTTCGCCAGGACGCAGGGCTATCGCTGGGTCTACCGCCACTGCCACCACAACGACCTCCCCATCATGCTGCAATGGAAGCGCGTCGGCTATGCCATCACCGAGGAAGATTTCACGACGGGATCCATCCATATGCGCAAGACGCTCTGACCGAACGGCTAACCGGACACTCCTGCACAACGAGGTTGCCATCGTGCATATCACCATCATCGCGACGGGATCGCGGGGCGATATTCAGCCGATGGTGGCGCCGGGGTGCGGGCTGAAGGCGGCGGGGCATGCGGTGCGCCTCGGGGCGCCGGAGACGTTCGCGTCATTCGTCCGCGAGCACGGGTTGGAGTTCGCACCCGTCAGCGGGGATGTCCGGGCGCGCCTCGCCGCCGCAATCACTGCCGCGATGACTGACGATGCGATGATCCGCCACGCCGCCGAGATTGGACAATGTGTCCGCGAAGAAGATGGCCGGTATGGCCGCGCGCTTGATAACAGAGTGGATCACCGGCGGATGACGCGTCACGCGTGTAACGGAGCGTGGTATGCGCTCCGTGCTGTTGCTTCGGGAGCGTGACTCTCGTCAGCAGGGCGTGAACATTTGGCAGAATCGCGACCGGCTTCATATCCTCTCATGAAGGAATCGAGATCCGTCGCACCGTATTCCCGCGCGCGGTTTGCGAGAACGAAGACTACGTCCGCGTTTTCTTCTTCAAGCGCCTGTAGGCATCGTCATATGCAAAGCGCGCTTCATCCGCAGTCATCGTTTCGCGCACATGACGCGCTAACTCGGGGGGAACAGGATGTTCCTCGGTATTCATGGAGATACTCCTCTTGCCCGATCCACCGACTCGGCCTCGCGGAGCCGCTCGTGAATCTGATCCAGATCGCGCTTCGCAGTCGCAATGCCTCGCGTGGACTTCTTCTGGAAACAGTGTAACACGTAGACTGCATGTCGGAATCGCACGGTATAGACTGCCCGATACGTATCACCCGACCAATCTTCAATCACTTCCAATACCCCTGCACCCTTGAAACCTCTTCGTGGTTCGCGTGTGGATGCTTCTCACCATCTTGCGCATCTAGAAGTGCGAGGCCAATTCGCCAACGAACTGGCTTCGGGAATGTGCGCAGATCATTACGAGCCGTGCCAATGAATTTGAGCGGACGACGATCTGTTTCCATTTCATTTTCGTTCCTGCTACCCGTCGTAGCGACCGAAGATGAGACTGGCGTTCATGCCACCGAA
>JBBSFO010000297.1:0-6453 GCA_038238655.1 Thermomicrobiales bacterium
CCCGGCCGGGGCGTGGGCGAGCGCCGCCGCCCGCCCCATGTTCTGCCCCGCCCCGGAAACCAGCGCGACGCGCCCCGTTTGGTCGAACAATTCCAGAACCATGCGTCCCTCCTATTACCGAAGATCAACGACGACGGCACCCGACTGGAGTACCATCGCGGGCGCGCTCAGGACGCCGAGGTCGGTTGCCGGGTCGCCGCGCACCGCGAGCAGGTCGGCGGCGCAGCCCGATGCGATAGTGCCGGTGATTCCTTCCACTTGGCACGCCTTCGCCGCGCGGCCCGTGGCGGCATGGATCGCTTCGAGCGGCGTCATCCCCGCGCGCACCAGCAACTGCAACTCCTCGTAAAAATCGTCGAATCCCGTGTATCGCCATCCGGCGTCGTTGCCTGCCACGATCGGCACGCCGAGTGCGTGCAGGTTGCGGATGTTGGCGATGCTCTCCTCGTTGCGGTGCGGCGTTTTCGTGACGATCTCCGCCTCCTGTGACGTGGCGATGCCCTGCGCGTACCGCTCCTGCATGATCGCCATCGAGTCCACCATCACCTGTAAGGTCGCCGTGACGGAGACGCCCGACTGCGCGACGCGTTGCGCGACCGCGTCGTCGTACCGCCACAACGTGTCGGGGGCCATAAAGGAGCAATGCTCGATGTGGTCGGTACCGGCGTCGAGCGCCCGCGTGATGGATTCGGTCGCAATGCAGTGGCACGAGGCCAGTTTGCCGATCTTGTGCGCTTCGGCGATCGCCGCGCGCATCTCGTCCACTTCGTATGAGGGAAATTGTGCGTAGGTGCCAACGGTGCCGCCGCCCGCTGCCATGATCTTGATGAAGTCCGCGCCTTGTTTGAGCAGGAGTCTTGCCGCCCGGCGCATCGCCTCCGGACCGTCCGTCTCGCCGCCGAAGTAGCGGCAGTGGCCACCGGTGATTGTCAGCGGGTAGCCACTGAGGACGAACCGGGGGCCGGGGACGATCCCGGCGCGGATCGCGTCGCGCAGCCGGAACATGATGACGCCTTTGCCGCCGCAATCACGGATCGTCGTCACGCCGGAACGAAGCGCGGTGAGCGCGTTGGCGTGCGCCTGCAAGAGCAGCAGTTCGTCCGGCAATTCCATCCACTCCGCGAAGGGCGTGCCGTCGCCCGGGAGGATTGTGTGGGTATGCGCGTTGATCAGCCCCGGCATCACCGTGTAGTCGCTGAGGTCGAGGACTGTCATATCCCGTCGTATCTGATCGCCTGTGTCAACGCGCGTGATGACGCCGCCCGCAATGGTCACGGTGACATCGCGCTGCGGCTCCGCGCCCGTCCCGTCAATCAGCCACCCCGCCCGCACGACTGTCGCACCGTCGCTTGCCGATGTTGTATCCATTGCTGCCTCCTCCGCCACGACCGATCATCTTCAGTGATTCTCGCACGGATGCTAGAGCGGAAACAGCAATGGCAGGCGTGAGCGCCTGCCATTCTTCACTCAATTGATGATGTGGACGTGATTAGAAGCGTTCGCCCTACTCGCGCACGTAGGCAGTGCCGGTCGTCGTCCAGGGGCCGCGCACGTAGATGGCGAGACAAGCGGCGGCGGTCACGAGCGACGCGGCGCAGACTCCGACGCGCATGATGAGCGACAGGTCGAGCGCCACGGCGACCATCTCGACGAAGATGAAGACCGCGCCCGCCGCGAGGTACGCTTGTCGCCGCATCGCGAACGCCAGCACCGTCAGGACGCCGACGGTGAGCCCGCACACTTCGGGCAGAAACCGTTCGGCCTGCGGACTCTTGGCCGCCGCATTCAATACCAAATCCGCGACGCATCCCATCGCGAAAATGATGACGGGCATTGCCCGTAGTACCCAGATCGTCGCCCCATCGGTCGCTTTCCGCATCCCTCTCCCTTTCGAAACTGCACACCGCACCGACCATTGCGCACGCCGGAGCGTGCGACAGGTCATTATTCCACATAATACAAAACGCGGAAACCAGCCCGGATGTGACGGGGCGCGTCCCATAGCCATCGAATTGCCGAACGACGATCCTGGTTGCCGAGCATCCTCTTAGCAGGCGTGCCTGCCTGCGCTACCAGGCATATGAAAAATGGCCGACTTTTGGATGCGTCCTCATGTGAGCGTCACACCGCGATCTCCGCGACCGACGCGACGATATTTGTGGGCTGATACGGAAAGCGCTCCACCTGCTCGCGCAGCGTGACGCCGGTGAGGACAAGGGTCGTTTCCATGCCTGCCTCGGTGCCCGCGATGATGTCAGTGTCCATTCGGTCACCGATCATCATCGTTTCCTCGGAGTGCGTGCCGATCGTGCGCAGGGCGGCGCGCATCATCAACGGGTTTGGCTTGCCGACGAAGTAGGCCTGGACGCCCGTTGCGGCGGTGATCAGGGCGGCGACGGCCCCCGTCCCCGGTTCCAGCCCGGCCTCGGTCGGCCCGACGACATCGGGGCTGGTGGCGATGAAGCGCGACCCGGCGGCGATCAACCGGACGGCGCGCGTAATCCGCTCGAAATCGTACGAGGTCGTCACGCCGAGGACGACGTAATCCGGGTTCTGGTCGGTCAGCGTATACCCCGCATCGTGGAGCGCGGTCGTCAATCCCGGCTCCCCGAGGACGTATGCCGTCCCTTCCGGTCGCTGGGAGTGGAGGAACTGCGCGGTGGCGAGCGCGGCAGTGAAGATATGCGTTTCCGGCACGGCGATGCCCAGCCGCGTCAAGCGGGCGGCGAGGTCGCGCGGCGTGTAGGCGGGATTATTCGTGAGGACGAGGAATTTCCGCTCCGCCGCGACCAACCGACCGATGAACTCCGGTGCCCCCGGAATGACCCGCGCCCCACGGACGATCACCCCATCCATGTCCATCAAAATATGCTTCCTGGTCTGCATGGCATCCTCCGTGTGAAAACGATTGAACGACAGAGACACAGAGGGTACAGAGACCGGAAAGGAGTAAATTCGATGCTTCTTTGCCTCTTCTCTGTGTCCTCTGTGTCTCTGTGGTTAGCGTTTTCCTCTTGCCGCGCGGATGACGGCGGCGATGGTGGCGGTCGGGGTGGTGATTGGAATGACGCAACCGGGGCCGACCATCATGTGTGTGCCGCCCGTTGCCGCTACCGCATCTCGCGCCTGAGTCGCCGCGTCGTTGGGCGTCATTATCGCGATGTCGTACTCGTTGATGCCACCGATGACGCATTTGCCGCTACGCCGCATGCCTTCCGCCAACGCGGGCGCTGTGCGGCGGTCGTGCCAGTTGAGAGCGTGAACAGGATACGTCATCAAAGCATCGAACATGATGTTTTCGCCGTGAATATGGAGCATCGTGAAGTGGGATGCGCCTGCCGCGTCGAGGACGCGGCGGTCGTAGTGCGCGCCGAACGCTGCGTATTCGGCGGCGCTCATCAGATCGGTCGTCGCGCATTGGGTGGCGAAGAAGATACCGCTCGCGCCGCGCTCCAGTGTCGCGGTCGTCATCGCGCGCGTGACGGTGGTGATCGCGGTCAGCGCCTCGTGCACGATTTCCGGTCGCTCCCGCAGGTGATCGAGGACGCGACCATCCGAGAGTTTCATCGCAGTCAGTGGGCTGAAGACCGTTTGAAGGAGCGGTACCCCGCCGCCCAGCCGCGCATTGGTTAGCTGCGCCGCTTCGATCACCGCGCGGTGCATTCCACGATCCACGGGGATTGGCGCGATGCGCCGCCAATCGTCGGCGGTCGCGATGGGGTAGTGGGTCGTGTCGCGCGTGCCGCTCGTACTACCCCGGTATTCGCTGGTCAAACCCCAATCAATCGTCGCGTAGTCCCCTGGCGGCATGAACTTGATATAGTCGTTATCGTATCGCTCCTGCCACGCCAGCGTGGAGTGCGCGAGCGCTTCGGCGGTCTGATCCTGCTCCGGGAAATGATGCCAGAGGCTGACCGGTGGCCGGTCCACCGCAGTTCCCGCCAGCGCCGCCTCCACCCGCTCCCACCTGCTCATCTCCACCATTCATCGCCTCCCGTTATTGACTTTGAACCGCCAATACTGCCCTCTGGGCAGTATTGGCGGTTCAATCCTTTGTTCACTCCTCATTCTCTTCGCCCCAGAAGGCTTCGAGGGGTACGCCGAGGCCGTCCGCGAGGCGATTGACGAAGGCGAAGTAGCCGGTGATCTGGTTGATATCGAGGATGTCCGGCTCACTGAACCCGACGATCTTCAACGCCTCGACATCATCGCGGTTCATTTCCCCCGGTGTGCGCGTCAGTTTTTCCGCGTAGGCGAGCATGGCGCGCTGTTTCTCGGTCAGATGCGCGCGCCGCCAGTCGGCCGAGAGCGATTCGACGAGCGCCGCATCCTTTGTCAATCGGAGCAGACCTGCTCCGTGATGGGTCAGTCAGTACCGGCAGTGATTGAGCGCGGAGACCACTACGCCGATCATTTCGCGCTCCGGTCGCCGGATGCCCGACGGGCCGTACATCAGCGTGTGGTAGAGGACGTAATGCGCGTGGAGCGTCGCGGGGTGCTGCCCGTGGATGCGCAAGATATGATCTACCTCGCCTGTCGTCGGATCGCGCAATTGGTCGTACTGTTCCCGCAATTCCCCTTCCGCCTCGTCCTCGGCCACCATATGAATCCACGCATCCCGCTCTACCATCTCACCCTCCTGATACTATGAACCGCCAATACAGCCCAGAGGGCGCTCGCAAGGACGCCAAGAAATGCAAAGATGACAGATAGAGATTTTCTCTCTATTCCCTCTTGGCGCTCTTGCGAGCGCTGTCTGGGCTGTATTGGCGGTTCAGGCATCCTTCCTAGCGGCGCGGCGGGCGGCGGCGATGGCGGCGTCGTAGTCCGGCTCGTGCATTTGGTCGGCGACGTATTCGGCGTAGGTGATGCGGTCATTGGCATCAATGACGAAGACGGCGCGCTGCAGGAGCCGCCATTC
Source organism: Thermomicrobiales bacterium (assembly GCA_038238655.1). Classification (GTDB taxonomy): domain Bacteria; phylum Chloroflexota; class Chloroflexia; order Thermomicrobiales; family JALYUS01; genus JALYUS01. The sequence goes on from JBBSFO010000297.1 coordinate 4,922, forward strand.
CTTGATGAGCACGCCGTAATCCCGGCCGAACTGCTCGTCTCTGTGGCTGGAAAGAGCGCGATGTGTAATGTTCTCCGCGCTCTGCCAGCGGGCTTGCGCGAACGGGAGGTCCATGCTGATCGTGTAGACGTGCACCTGCTCCGGCAGGTCGCCGCGCATCGCTTCCCAGCGATGCGTCTCCACATGGCAGACGGGGGTATCGAGCGAGTTGACGACGTTGAGGAGGCGGACGCTGCCCGCCGAGTGCGCCAGTTGGATCGTCTGCATCGCCTCGCCATCGAAGGAATCGAGCGCGAAAGCGGGCGCAGCGTCGCCAGGGTGGAGTTTCTTCCCGACGACCGTCAATTGCTCGCCCAGTTCGTATGCCTCGCCGGTTCGTTCGTCCATTGCTCCCCCATTCGTTGTACCGGTAGCAGGGTGCCCTCAGGGCGGATTTCCCGCCTGCGCTATCTTACAATGCCTGCGCGATCGCGCGGCGGGCGGTGGCGAGCGCGTGCTCAACACGGTTCCGCTCGCGCACGAGCCGGGTACGGAGGAAGCCGGCATCGTTGCTCGTTGGGTCCAGTTCCGCGAGGTTCGTGACAGATGCGAGGCCGGGCAGGATAGGGTTTTCGAGCGCGAGATCAATCTCGAATGGCCCCGCCTTGGTGTAATTGACCGGAATCAGCGCGCGCCCAATCGCCATCACAGCGTTGTTGAGGCGATCTGTGCGGGCAGTGTCATCGCCCGCTGACGCGATGGCGGCGTTCAATCGTTCGGCGTCGGCGTGTAAGGCGTCCAATTCGGTGACCAGCGGTGTGAGATCGAAGCGGCCATTGGCGCTTTCCTGGAGCATGTGCAGCCGGTCGCGCAGTTCGTTCACCGTCTCGGTGTAGTCGAAGGGGAGAACGGGGAGCGTGCAGAGCCGCCAGCAGGCGAGCAGATAGACCTGTGTGTCCCGCACGAAATTCGGGCCGTCAATCTTGTCCAGCGTGTCGTCCGGCGTGTGCCACCACCAGCCGAGGCCACCCTCGGGTTGGGAGGCGAGGCCGGCGAGCGCGGAGGGAATGCCGACCCCCTCGAACGACTGGTCGCCGTTGCGCGGCAAGCGGCGGTAGACCAGTTCCTGCCCAGTTACGTCGCGGATCGGCCCCGCCGCGAAGCGCCATGTTTCCGCCATGCAACCCGCACCCGCGAGGTTCGTCGCGCCCATCGCGCCGGTGGATTCAGCGTTGACGTGGCAGACGCAGTGATCGTACAAGTCAGCGAAGAAGTGGTCCGCGTACCACGCCGATGCGCCGTACCGCGCGTGCGAATGGCCCGACCAGAAGGCGAGCCGCAGCCCGCGCCGCAATTCGCCCTTGCGTGCGCTCAGGATGCGCCCGACTTCCAGCATCGTCGCGTTCGCGCTCGCGTTGTCCATCGCGCCGTAATGCCACGAGTCCACATGGCCGCTGAGGAGGACAAAGCGATCCTCCGCACCACGAATCTCGGCAGTCAGCGTCGGGATCGGCCGCCACCCGGTCTCGACCTCGGTTTGCAGCCGCACCGTC
>JBBSFO010000298.1:0-6446 GCA_038238655.1 Thermomicrobiales bacterium
ACCGCTCCCGACAGCGACGACGCCCGCCATCCTCCAACCGACCTCGGCGGGGCCGAACAAGGGCGTGCAGGTGCAGCGCGCCCTCACGAACGTCCCTGCCGGGAGCAGTGTTTTCTATACCGATATCACGTCCAATTCGAGCGCATCGGTGTACCCGGACACGGTCTACCCCGCCGCCGCGCTGATTGATCTCTTCATCATCACCGAGGCATATCATCAGGTGGACCAGAACAAACTGAAACTGACCGATACGCTGCCCATCCGGCAGGAAGACATCGTCGGCGGCACGGGCGTGCTCCAGAATCGGCAAGGCGGAACGACAACGATCAAGGAGTGCATTGATCTGATCGCCTCCGAAAGCGACAACGTCGCCGCGAATCTGCTCATCAACCGCCTTGGGATGGACGCGATCAACGGGACGATCAAGACGCTCGGACTGTCGCACACCGCCTTGCGCCGCCACCTCGCGGACGACGCGGCACGCAAAGCGGGCATCGAAAACGAGACGAGCGCGGGCGATATGGCGGTCTTCCTCGCGCAACTCGTGCGCGGCAATGTGTACAATCGCTCCGTCTCGAATTCGCTCGTGCAGGCAATTGCCCAGCAAAACAAACCGGAATGGGACTTCCTCGGTGGCGGTCTCCAGCCGCGCCCGCAGATCGTCCACATGACCGGGCAGATCCCGCCCGCGAATGGTGCGCCGGGAGTACTCCACGATGCAGGCATCTTCTACCCGGCCAACAAGGGCGCGTACATCCTCGTCTTCTTGAATCAGTCCACCACGGCGAATAAGGAGATCGGTGTCAAGGCGGGCGAGGTCTCCCAGAGTGTCTTCCCGATCGCGACGGCCTGAAACGGATGCGGCAGCGGCGCACACTCGTTGGCAGTTTCGTACTCGCACTCATCGTGGCAAGCGCCGTAGCCTTCGGTCTGCTTCATACAGGGTCACGGCCTCCGCCCACCGGGACGGCAATCACACCCGCCCAATTGCCCGCCACCGCGACCCTATTGCCAGTACCTGTCTCGCCTGCTACGCCTGTCCCGACGATCGCGGCCCCGACGGCCCCCCGTGCGACCGTCACGGCGGCGCCCGCGACACCGGAAGCGACCGCGACACTGCCGCTCATCCGCCCCACGCCACCGGTGCAAACCCCGACCCCGACGAACCCGCCCGCCGCCACACCGAGCGGGAACCTCGCGCGCGATGTGCAGGCAATCCGCGCCCGCGACCTGCCCGACACGAACAGTGTCACAGTGATCGTCCTCGGTGGCGAGGAAATCCACCTCGACGACGCGCGCGATGTGTATCCGGCGAGCACCGTCAAACTGCCGATTTACCTGACGCTCGCCCACCGCATCCGCACCGGCGAGGTGGCGCTCACCTGGGAAATGCAAATCACCGTGCAGCGGGACGACATTGTCGGCGGCACGGGCGTGCTGCAAAACGTGCCGGGTAGCACGCATTCCGCGCGCGAAATCGCCCAACTGATGATGACTGAAAGCGATAACGTCGCCGCGAATCTCCTGCTCGGCAGGCTCGGCGGCGGGCAGGACACGAGCCGGGACCATCTCCGCGTAGGCGCGACGGTCGTGGATGAATACCTCGCCACACTCGGCGTGCGCGGCATGACGCTCCGTCACGGCTTACAGGACAGCCAGGCTTTCGCAACCGGCACACTCAGTACAACGACGAGCGCCGCGCTCGCGCAACTGATGCTGCACACGGAGCGCGACCGAGCGACCCTCGACGGCGCGCCGGATGTGCTAGCGCTCCTCGGCGAGCGGGGCACGCACAACCCGTGGCATCCATCAGACGCCGTCGTCTGCGGCCTGACCGTCCAGCGGATCGGCGGCATCTACCCCGCCTCGGCGGAGCGCCCCGGCGTCCGACTCGACACACTGATCGTCGCGACGCCGGGCAGCGCGGTTCGCTATATCCTCGCCGTCGCCGTCCCGACGACCCCCGCTCTTGAACGAACCGTCGAGATGCAGATTGCCCGCTTCGAGGGCGATCTGCAATTCCTCCTTACCGGCCATTGGGCGCAATGTGTGGACACCACAACACGGCAAGCGACACCATAACGGGGCAAAAATCCGGGTATCAAATAGCGTAGGTCGCGCCTGCGTGTGCCCACTCTGACTCGATCACGCGGGGTGCGCCAACGCCGGTCTCCTCACACTCCACCGCGTTGCCGCTTGCGCGCCACGCCGCCGTGCCGCCCTGAACATTCGCGACGTTGTCGTACCCCATCTGCGCGAGAAACTGCGCGCTCCGCAGCGAGCGATACCCGCTCTGGCAGATCACCTGCACCGGGCGGTCGTGCGGCACCTCGCCGAGCCGCGAAGCAAGTTCCGCCTGCGGCAGGTTCATCGCCCCCGAAACATGCCCGTGCGCATATTCCTCCGGCTCGCGCACATCGAGAAGCAGCGTCGCCGGTGCCCGGCGTGCCACGTCGGCAATCGCGACGACCGGGATGTCCGGCGTCGAGGTGAGCATCGCCCACTCGGCATCCATCACACCCCGGTTCGTCGCCTCGATCGCGACCATATTCAGCGGGCGCGCCGGGATGCCATCAGTGAGAGTCGCGACGAACGGGTCGTGATCCATCCGCGCCAGCGGGTTGAACAAGCGCTCGAAGCCAATCGTCGTGCTTGGCCGGCCGCACATCCCCTTGCCACATGGCCCCTCGAAGTGGCCGGGAAAGACCGCCACCCAATCCGGCAGGCGCAGGAGGCGGTTGAGGCTACCGTATTGCGCCACTGCATCGCCGCCGCCGAAGTCGGGCCGCCCGACATCGCCGACCAGCAGCGAGTCGCCGGTGAGCACCATCGAAGGCTCCGGGCTGCGCAACGGATTAACGATGAGTAACGAGATCAACTCGGGGCGATGACCGGGCGTATGGAGCACCCGCAGCCGCAACTGGCCGAGGGCGATTTCCTCGCCATCTTTGAGCGGTTGGAAGGGGTACGTCGCCTTCGCGGACTCATGCAGGCACAATGCCGCCCCGTGCGCGGCGGCCAATTTCCGCGCGCCCGACACATGGTCGGCGTGGATATGCGTGTCAATCACGTACCGGAGCGTAAAACCACGTTCGCGCAGCAGCGACTCGTATTGCTCGATTTCGATTGCTGGATCAACGACGGCCGCTTCTTCCGACTGGCGGGAGGCGATCAAATACGAGGCACACCCACACCGCTCGTTGAGGATCTGCTTGAAATACATACATTGCCCTCCATCGTTGTACGGCGCTTTTCACTCTGCTTTCTTTCCGATAGTGTATCCGTCCCGCGAAAAGTGTAAAGAGGGTAGTGGCTCAGTTTGAATCGGGCAGGGCCGGATTTGACCTTCTGAGTACAAGGCCATTTACATGTTGTAGGTGGAGAGATTGTTCCCCCTACGCCGTCTGGTACGTTTGGCGGAAACTGGGGCTTCGCAATTAGATTATGGACAGATTCTTATCTTTGTTTGCTGCGCTCCGCAATTCCACCGCCGCATCCCCATCGTTTCGTTCGGTATTCCCTCCGCGTCCGTCGCGACGGGGACTGTGCCGATATACTCGTCGTGCCCAGAGGATCATCTCAGCATCCGGCCCCGCCCGATCAAGCAGCCAAGAAACGTTCTCCGCCATATACCGGTCGCGGCAACTCTATTCCTTGCGTCCGGATGCGACGAGCGTGTCGAGCCCTTGGACGATGACGCGGGCGTTCTGCAGCGCATCGGCGAAGGCGTCGGGCGATGCGGGCCGCCTCGTGGCGCGCTCGTGCCGCCGCCAAGCCGTCGTGGAGCGCATGGGCGTCCACGAGATACGTCTCCCGGGTACCGAGTCGGGGCACTCGCCAAGGGGCGAGCGCGGTCTGCTTCGGGTGGGGAAGACTCAGCAACATGTAGCGCGAGACCGATGGCGAAGCTGGCGGACGCGTCATACGTTCGGTGGCTTTGGCATCTTATCAACGACGGGAGCGGCGCGACCACCAGCCGTGAATCCGCTCTCCCAGTGATCCACGTGTCCCTTCACGGGCGCGGCGGGCAGTCGCCTTCCGGTCTGCGGCTGCTTCCGCTGCCGCTTCCATGCCGCGCGCAGCCTCCTCATCGCCAGTGTAGTGATCCTGCGCGCGATTGCGGGCGCGTTCGAGCATCCGGTTAGGACCGACGAGATCGGTCCTATCGTCACCACGCAACGAGCCGGGGCTTTGGTTATACATGGGATTACTCCTTACGACGCGCTTGCCGACACGGTCGTCGTCGCATTGTTGAATGGGGGTGACCGTCCCTCAGGATGATTCCGGGGATAGGGCCCATACCCCGGTGAGATACCTTGGTGGGAGGTTGTAATCCATCATACCACGCGAGTCCAGGGGTTTGCAGGCACGGGAAGTAACAGAAAAGAAATGCCTGCGAAGGGATCTACCTGGTAAAAAACCTCTGGCGCGGAAAAGCGACCTTGATTTCTACACGATTTCGATCTTGAATGCACTTATTGCGTGCGTTGACGGTCTTTTTCGATTCGGGCCATCGTCACCTTTTCCATCATGCGCAGCTGTCACCGGACTAAAGACTCAGGAATCTCTGGACACTGATCGCGCGCCAGGTCACGGTGTCGTCTATCGACATGCCGGACCGGTGGGGTGGGACAGTGTAGGGATTGGCGTAGACACGATGCGATCCCACGCAGCCATAGCCTCCGCACCTTGCAATGCAGATACGCCACGCCGGACACCCTCCCGAACGTAGTACGCACGGGTTCATGTGACGGTCCGAGGAAATCTATAGAAATGTATACATTCTGTTAAACATGAACGTTTTGACTGCAAAAAACACTTAAGCGACCGTATCGTGGTATCATGATCGTGTCAAGTTCTTGACCCCCGCTCGACACCCCCGACATTGTGGGCCACGCCGCAAGGCACCGACAATGCGAGAATCTTCTGGGTCGCAGCCCGGCATGCACGCATCACGCGCGCACGGGACGCGAGGAAACCCGCATGAATACAAGCACGTCCCTCGAAGTGCTATCTCGCCCCAAAAGTCACCCCGGCCCCAAGCCACGCGGGCGCAAAGTCGTTCCCCTGACGATCACCGTCACCCGCGCGCAGCGCACTGCCCTTGAGGTACGGGCGGACACCGAGCAGGTAAGCATCAGCACGATCGTGCGCTGATTCGTCGCGGCCGAACTCGCCGCGAGCGGACTGTTCATTGTTTCGGCACTGATCGAGATCACCATTGCGCGCCGCCCCGCAAGGACATGGCAATCGTCTTGAATAAAGGAAGATCCTCAATGCAGCAACGAGAAGCACCGATCGAGGGGGCGAATGACAGCCAGACCACGCCCCCGACCCGCGCCGGCGACGACGTGCCGACGAGCACCATCGTCGCTACGGAGACCAAAACGATGGGGGCCGTCCCGCTCGTTTTCGGCGGGATAACCCTGGCGATCGCGGTGATCTTCATGGTCACCTTCATCCTGGTCCGGTAGGCCGCTCTCAGGGCACCCGGAACGACCGACTCTCGGGAAGGAGAAGCACCGTGCCATCAGCGATTGAGCAATCCAGACATCCGCACACCGACGAGAAGGAAGAATCGCGTTCGCGTGGAAAGGGACAGCCCGCCGGGATGCCGATCTCCGAAGTAAACAGGAAGCGCGCGACGCGGCGCGGTGCGAATATCCACATCCAGGACGAGGACCAGGCACCGACCGGGAAGAATGCGGGCGACACGAAAGCGGCAGCCGAACTCGCCGAGTCTAAGCGCCACAGAGGCAGGCCATCGAAAGCGGCGAGCGCCCGATAAGACCGCATCGAGCCGAATCCCCCGCACCTGCGCGAGATCCGCGAGGGTGCCGATGACTACGCCACAGCGACAGGCGCACACACTGCGCAAGGAGAATAGGATGAACACGACCACCAATTCGATGAACATCGCGGACGAAGACGAGCGGGCGGGACGACTGCCCAGCCTCGCGGCGCAGACCCCTGGCCTCGACACTGAGCAAGAAGCGCGCACCCTCCGGGATGCCGAGGCCTACTACGCGGCGTCGGACGCGTGGGGCAGTCGCCACATCCTCGTTCCGCTCGACGGCTCGCATCTTGCCGCCGCCGCCCTCCCCTACGCCGTCGCCCTCGCCCGCGCTGCCGATGCGCGCATCAGCCTCCTCGCGATCCTCGAACCCATCCCCGCGCACGCTGGTCAGCCGAACGTCGCCGGGCGGGAGGGGGACGAACGCCGCGTCACCGAAAGTACGGCATATCTCGAGTCCGCCGCAGCCCCCCTGCGTGCACGCGGCCTCGCGGTGACGACGGTGGTCCGCCACGGCAACCCCGCCGAGACGATTCTCGCCGATGCTGAGGACGAAGACTGCTCCCTGGTCGTCATGGGCACGCACGGCAAGACGGGCCTGGAACGCGCCCGCGCGGGCAGTGTCGCCCAGCATGTCCTGCGCCACGCCGTC
>JBBSFO010000299.1:0-6433 GCA_038238655.1 Thermomicrobiales bacterium
ACCGCGCGCCGTTTCACGACCGCAAGCGAAACGCCGCCGCCACCAGTAGAATCGGTAGCCGGGGAAGGTGCGGTCTTGGAATCACCTCTGCTGCGGCGCGGATTGCGCCTCGAATATGCGACGCTCGGCTGGAATGTTGTCGGTGTCGGCATTGTGATCGCAGCGGCGATTGCGGCGCGGTCGGTGGCGCTCGCAGGATTCGGGTTGGACTCGCTGATCGAAATCTTCGCATCCGTGATCGTTGTCTGGCACCTGAAAGGGGTCAACGACCGGCGTGAGCGACAGGCGCTCCACCTGATTGGGTGGGCGTTCTATGCACTGGCGGTCTACATCCTCATTCAGACGGCATATATTCTGGTCCGCCAAACACATCCCCACACGTCGCTTTCCGGTATCCTCTGGCTGGCGGCGACGTTGATTACGATGCTCCTATTGGCCTCGGGAAAACGCACCACCGGCAGGCAACTCGGCAACGCCGTGCTGATGACCGAGGCGCACGTCACACTGATAGATGCGTACCTTGCAGGGGCCGTCCTGATCGGCCTCGTGCTCAACGCGCTTTTCGGCTGGTGGTGGGCGGACCCACTCGCCGGGCTGGTGATCGTCTACTACGGCATCAAAGAAGGCATGGCAGCGTGGCGTGATGAAGGCAAAGTGTAAAAATCTCTTCTTCTCCATCACGTCGTTTGCGTCGGGCCGGTGTTCGACGAGAGCAGGCGCGTGACTTGCGCGATCAGTTCGTCAATATCGAATGGTTTGAGGAGCAATCCGACACCCTTTTCGGTGAGATACCCCTGAATCTCCTGCGCCTTGCGTATCTCGGCGGTGCAGACGAGTACGGGGATTTTCTCCGTGTCGCGGTGCATCTTCATCTTTTGCAGGGTTTGCCAGCCGACATACTCGCGGTCGAAGACGAGATCGAGCACGACCAAATCCGGCGCGGCGTCAATGATCTTGCGTAGGTCTTCGACAGCGAAGCCAAGCGAGGTGACGCGATAGCCCTCATCTTCCAAAATCATGCGGAAGAGGTCGAGGATTTCCTGCGTATCGTTGACGACGAGAATATGCTTGCCCCCCACCGTCCCCACGGTATCTGGCATTTTCGATCACCTCCCCATGTCTCGTGTTGCCAGCGACCATGCATGAAAGAATAGCGGACACCCTCGCAGATCAGCCGCCTTCCCCATCCGGCCAGACGCGTCGAAACAATACCCACTGCCCGGGATCGTCCGCGATCACCGCTTCGATGTTGACGAGCATCCGGCGCATGTTCTCCGCGACATCGTCCGCCATCGTACCGCTGCGTTGGAGCGGCACATGGCGCAGGATGAAGCCATACCGATTTCCCTCCACGCGTGGCGCAATGACCGTCACAATCTCCGCGCCCGTCGCCAACGCCATGCGGACCGGCCCCACTGGCAGAGTCGTCGGCGCGCCGAAGAAGATCACCGGAGCGCCCGTGCCGCTCCAATCGCGATCCACGACCATCCCAACCACCTTACCCCCTTTCAGCGCCTTCATGACGCGCCGGACGCTGCCCGGTTCCTCGACTTGCTCGATGTGCCAACCGCGCGATTGCCGCAGATAGGTCACGGAGTCGTGCACGAAATGGGAAGTTGTCCGCCCGACAAGAAGCGTTGCATCGTAGCCACGATTGATGATGAACTGACCCATGATGTCGAATGCGCCATAATGCGCGGTGCAAAGGATCACCCCGCGCCCCGCCGCCAGCGCGTCGTCCACCACCGCCCAGTCGCCGTCGAAGCGCACCTGCCCCTCGAGCCGTTTCAGCGAGACGCGCGGCACGCGCAATAAGTCGAAGCCGTTGCGCGACTGCATCCGAAAGGCGCGCTGAACCGCTTTCTGCACAGCGATCTCCGTCGCGCCCGCACCCATGACGTGGCGCATGTTATCCGCGACGTTCGCACGGAGATTCGTGTTACGGCGGTAAAAGTAGTCGCCGAACCGATCTGCGGCCCAATAGCCGACCGGCCGGGAAATCCCGAGCAGCAGGACGCTGACGACCTGCGCAGCGTAGTTACCGGATCGTCGCAGCCAGTTGGGCGGCGCTTCGATCCACGAGTTGATCACGCCCCGCAGTTTCATACAAATGCCTCGACCTGCCAGCCGCGCGCTTCCGCTTCTTTGCGCAGCCGGTCGTCTGGGTTGACGCAGATCGGATGCCCGACGAGCGCCAGCATCTCCGCGTCGGTGTAGTGGTCTGCATAGGCATAGGACGCCGCGAGATCGAGCTTGCGTTCGTCTGCGAACCGTTTGATGAGCAGCGCCTTCGCTCGCCCGTAAGGATGTGGTCCCTCCAGGCGGGTCGTCAGTTTCGGCCCGTGCCCCGGCGCCGTGGCGGCCTTGACCGCCAGTCGCGTGGCGATGACGTGATTGATGCCGAGAAACTCCGCCATCGGCTGGAGCAGGAACCAGAGAGAGCCGGAAAGCATTACGGTCGTGTGCCCCTGCGCGCGATGATTGGCGACCGCCTCGATGCCGCGCGCCGCCAATCGTGGCTGGATATCGCGCGTGAAGCAGTCAGCCCCGAGTTGCTGCATTTCGGCGAGGTCCTTGCCGCGCAAATACGGCCGATGCCGCCGGATGCTCTGAACAATCCGCGACGGCGTCGGGCGGAGATGACGCAGCGTAAACCCCGCCGTCAGCAACGCCTCGCGCAGCCCGAGTTCGCGCTTTTCCCACAAGTAGCGGAGGAACAACCGCTCGGCGGTCGTGCCCGGCAGGAGTGTGCGATCCACATCGAAAACTGCACCAATCGAGGCTGCGGCGCTCTCGGTGGGCGTTGTGACAGGGATTTCTGTCGCCTCAACGACCGCACGATTACCGACGAGCGGGACGGTCGTCTCGACGGCTGCGGGCAGATTCGATGGATCGGAGCGCACGCGGCTACCCGGTTGGTCACTCACCGGACGCCTCCGGTGGCAGGAATTCGCCGTCAACGCCACCGGGCAACTCGCGTCCGCTGCGGAAGCGCTCGCGCATCAGACGCTGCTCCGGCGCCTGGCCGCGCAGGTAATCCCATGAGTCATACACTACCGGAAGGCCGCGTACGAACGAGAGGACAACCGCGCTATACACGAAGAACCATGTTGTGAAGCGGCCACCAACGGTGTCGTAAAAGGCAAGAAAGCCATTGGTGTGCGGGAGCCGCGCGCCGAAAAGGCCGGTGAGAAAGCCGAATGCGAGCACCTTCGCGACACCGTAAAAGGCGCGCATGAAGCGCGAGCCGGTCAGCCACTGCGTCACAGGCGAGCGCATCATCGAATTCTTGCCAAACGCCGTCTTACCCTCTTTGAGACCGAGGGAGCGCATCGCGTCAATCATGAAGCCGCGCGTCATCATTGCGAGCGGAATCCAGACCTTGATGATACCGAAGTGGGCGAAGACGATCCAGAAGGTCATCTCGACGACGCGATCGCCGGCAATGTCGAAGACCGCGCCGAACTCGTCCGCCCGGCCCCGACGCCGCGCGACGATGCCATCGAGTGCGTCCGACGCGATGATGAGATAGACGAGGATCACCGCACACGTCACGGCTACGGGCTGCCGCGTATAGAGCAGCCCGATCGTCCCGAACAGTACCATGAGCCGGATCACTGTGATCAGGTTTGCCAAGCGCGTCGTCCGCCCCATTCAGCGCGCCGCGCGGTCCTGCGGCCTCGCCGTCCCAATCCCTAACGCGGCACGAGTATAGCATAGGGAAAGTGCGAAGGACTGAGGAAGAAGAGCGTATGCATTTCCCCCGCATCACGTATCGCTCATTGTTCGTTCAGCGATGCAGCAATGTCAGCAGAACGACCCAGGCGATCGCGCCGACAAGCGCGCAACCGAGCGCCAGGAGGCGGGCAGCGAAGCGGTCATAGCGATACACCGCCCATGAGAGGGCGGTATTCGCGGCGAGGACGATACCGACAATAAAGGGGATCGTCCATAACTCGCGCTTCTCACCGATCCGGTTCGGCTCGCCCGGTCCAGCCGGGCCGAAGTGCAGGGCAATCTGGTTCGGGAAATGGGAGTACCGCAGGGCGATATATGCGATCATCGCGCCGACAAGCACGACCGCCGCAAGCAGAAAGGCGAGCGCGGACCGGTCTGCCAACAGCGAACCGACGCCCGCATCCGGCGCAACAATCACCCGGCGACTACCCGTACTCGTCACTTCCGACGGATACGCAAATTGGCCGCTCCGCCGCTCCGCGCTGGCCTGCGGGTCAACACGCGGCATTGGCCCGCTGATATACGGACTCTGCGGGATCGGGCCGGACGCCGTCACCGCATAGCCACCTGTCCCTCCGTCCGGGGGCAGAGCATATGCCCCGCTTTGCGTCGCAGGATCACGCGGTGCGATCGGAAACTGCCCGCTCCTGCGATCATCCGGGCCACCCGGCACCGGTGGGGCGTCAAATTGCCCGCTGCGCGTCGCATCCGGCGGAGGCGAGATCGGAAATGCACCGCTCTGGCGAGGCAGCTGCACGGGAAACTGGCCCGAGTACGGCCCGCGTGGCGGCAGGTTCGGCGATTGCGCGGGAAATTGGCCGGAATACGGGCCGCGTGGCGGCGACTCCGGTGCGGGCGGGATCCGCCAGGACGATGTGTCGGGGCGATTGCTTCCTTGCACCAAGGGTTGCACGTCGCTCGGCGGATTGTCGCGCGGCGATGGCTGCGGCGACTGGTCGGGGGAGACGGGACGCTCTTCATCGCTTCTCGCGTCGGCCCCGGCTGAAACCGGCCACCCAAAACGATCGTACTGCTGCGCTGCTTGTAGCGGTGACGGTGTCGACTCAGGCTGGGCGGATCGCCCATAGCCGGGCGGATACGCATCGCGGTCCCATGGTTGAGGGGGTATGTTCCCCATCGCACGCGGCGCGTCGGACGACGGGCGGTCGCGATGCACCGTCGGTTCAGGGTCCGGGTCGGCATCCTGCCCCACTTGATCCGCAATAATCGGGGCCGGAATCGGTGTCGGTGTCGGGGCAAATTCTTCGTCCGGGCGACGCGGCGCTTCTGATACCGGCTCCTCGCGCATACCGGGGGGAAGGCTACTCCTCTCTCGTCGGGGGGGAGCATCGCCGGGTGCCGAGACGCCCGCCGCTTCCTGCTCGGCAGCAGATTGCGCTTCGTCCGGTCGCTCTCCCTTCCGGGCGCGTTCTTTCCGGTCGTCAGGTCCCATCGGTGGCATCAGTGCGTGACCGCCGGTGTCCGCGCGCCCGCATAGACCGGCGTACACCAATCGCGATGTTCCGGCAACGTCCCGCGCACCGCCCTGAAGAAGACGTCTTGCAATCGCCGCGTGATCGGGCCGACCGCGCCATCGCCGATCTGGCGATGATCCACCGAGGTGACGGGCGAAATCTGCGCGCCGGTGCCGCAGAGAAACAGTTCCGAAACGCCGTAGAGTTCGCTGCGATCAATTTCCCGCTCGACCACGGGAATATCAAGGTCGTTCGCGAGCGCGATGATCGAAGCGCGTGTGATACCAACGAGGATATTGCCCGCACCGGGCGGCGTGACGAGCGCGCCGTTATCCACAATGAACAGATTTTCCGCGCTTCCTTCGGAAACATGTCCGTCGCTGGAAAGCATGATCGCCTCGTCATAGCCGTTCAGTTCGGCCTCAGTCCGCGCAAGGGCGGAGTTGATGTAAATGCCGGTGATCTTGGCGCGCGCAGGTGCGGCATTATCTTCGATGCGTGTCCACGACGAGACGCACGCCTTCAGTCCCTTGTTGGTGTCGAGGTAGTCGCCGAGCGGGCGGGTATAGATCGTTAGCGCATCGGCATCAATATTGACACGCGGGCCGAGTTCCAGCGAATCCTTGTACGCGAGTGGGCGGATGTAGATGTCGTACCGCGCGTCGTTGCGGCGCATCAGTTCGATGGTGAGATCGCAAAGGTCGTCCGCGCTCATCTTCAGATCAATCATCAGGGTCTTGCAGGAGCGGAGCAGTCGCGTGTAATGCGCCTTCAGGTGGAAGAGGTAGAGTTCACCGTCTTCTTCGTTCCAGTAGCCCCGAATACCCTCGAAACATCCCGTGCCATAGTTGAAGGCATGGGTCATCACACTGACTTTCGCCTCGCTCAGGGGCACAAATCCGCCATTGAACCAACAAAGCGAATCGTTCGCCATCGCTGCCATCCTCATGCCATCCTTTCTTCCACACACCCCGCTGCACTGGTTTGGCTATCATACCATAGGGAACCTCACCCCCCGCCCCTCTCCGGCAGGCGGAGAGGGGTGTCTCGCTTGAAGTGCCGTGGTGTTCCACGAACATCCGGCTCTGACGACGGCGCCACCCCCCCCCCCCCTCATGGGCGGGGGGGCCGGGGGGTGAGGTTCCTACGGTTTCGCGGTCGGTGTGGCGGTCGTGCCGGTACTGGTGCCACCGGCGGGAGCCCTGGGAGCGGTCGGTGTC
>JBBSFO010000300.1:0-6432 GCA_038238655.1 Thermomicrobiales bacterium
GGACGTGCCGGTGGTTGCCGCTGCCGCCGTCGTCGGGGCGGTCGTTGCCGCCGCTGCCGGGCTGGCCGCCGCAGCCGGTGAGGCGGCGGCTGCCGGGGCCTTGGTCGGCGCGATTGTGACTGTCGCGCTGCCACTGCTACCGCAGGCCGCGAGAATCGCCGTTGCCGCCGCAGCCGCCGTCCCACCGAGGAACATGCGCCGCGTCACGTCCGGTGTCCGATACGTGTGCTCGTCGCGATTTGCCATTGCCTCGTTCTCCTCTCCACCATCCATGCACCGACACCGCACGGCTCGCCATACTTCCCGCTGGCGTTGGGGCAGGCGCGTCGCACCGCCCCGATCCGAGGTGTGATCGTGCGCGAGGTATAGCATTTTCCTGGTAGGAATGTCAATGAAATGCGGGAAACGGGAGACCTCACCCCCTACCCCCCTCTCCATTGCTTGTCATCAATAGAGAGGGGCCGGGTGTGAGGTCTCCCTACGTGCCGTTTGCCCGCCCTGCTTGCACAACCTTTTCCGGCGTCATCGGGATTTCGTAGACGCGCACGCCGATCGCGTCGGCGATGGCGTTGGCGATTGCCGCTGCACCGGGGACGACAGGGGGTTCGCCGATTCCCTTGCCGCCGAATGGGCCGACGGGCGCGGGAATTTCGAGGATGATCGTCTCAATGAGTGGCACTGATTCCATGCTCGGCACCGCGTAATCGAGGAACGAGGCCGTCAGCAGCGTGCCCCGGTCATCGTAGACCATCCGTTCATACAGGCCCCAACCGATCCCTTGTGCGACGCCGCCCATGATCTGACCGTCCACCGACGCGGGGTTGATCGCTCGCCCAACGTCCTGCACGGCGATGTACTGCATGATCTCTACATCGCCCGTTTCGGCGTCCGCCTTGACCTTGACAAGGTGAGCCGCCGCACCGGGCGCGCGATTCGTCTGCGCCGTCGTGCCGCTACCGTAGACGGGCGCGTACCGCCCGCCGAAACTCATCGTCATGCGCGCGAGTTCGGCAATCGGTTTCTCCTGCCCCGGCGACCCCTTGACGCGGACTTTGTCGTCCACGATTTCGAGGTCTTCCGGGGCCGCTTCGAGTTGCTCGGCGGCGATTTGCAGCAACTGCTTCTTCGCCGACTCGACTGCCTGAATGACCGCCGGCCCGACGGTGTAGA
Source organism: Thermomicrobiales bacterium (assembly GCA_038238655.1). GTDB lineage: Bacteria > Chloroflexota > Chloroflexia > Thermomicrobiales > JALYUS01 > JALYUS01. The sequence goes on from JBBSFO010000300.1 coordinate 1,171, forward strand.
GGATTTTGCTGCCGCCGGCGGATCCGGCGTACGGGGCGGTGTCGGTATTGCCGGAGATGATCTGCACCTTCTCGACATCCACACCGAATACTTCCGCCGCCATGATCGCGAACGACGTATTCGAGCCGGTGATGTCCTGCGAGCCGAGAACCAGGGCAAGTGAGCCGTCCGCGTTCAACCGGCAGGCCGCCGACGCCGGCTCCAACCCGCCGAACCACGCGCCGACCGCGATGCCGACCCCTTCGCCCGCGACCGTGCCGCGCCCGGTCCAAACCGGGTGTTGCTGCAATGCTTCGAGGCACTCCTTGAGGCCCACCGGTGCCCACGGCGTATTGTCCGGCAGGAGATCGCCTTCCCCAACAATGTTCTTGAGGCGGAACGTGATGTCGTCCATCCCCAGTTCTTTCGCCATCAGGCTCATGTTCGATTCGATGGCGAAGGTCGCCTGCGGCGCGCCGGGGGCACGGTATGCACCGAGCGTCGTCTTGTTCGTGTGGACATCGTATGCTTCGATGTCGAGGTGCGGAATCTTGTAATAACCACCGAGCAACAATGAGGCGATGCCGGACGGCGCACCGGGAAACGCGCCCGTATCGAAGACGACCTTCGCCTTCAGCGCGTGCAGCGTGCCGTCCTGCTTCGCGCCGGTCGTCAGCTCGATGAAGCAGCCGGGCGCTGGGTTGCCGGACAGGAACTCCTCCATCCGCGACAGGACGAAGCGGACGGGGCGACGCGTCTTGATGGCGAGAATCGCCGTCAGCGGTTCGTAGAGCAGGAACTTGCCACCGAAGCCGCCACCAACGGGCATCGCCGTCATCCGCACCTTGTTTTCGGGCAAACCCGTTGCTTGCGCGCACGCCGAGCGGCAATAGAACATCGCTTGCGTACTCGTCCAAACCGAGAGCGTGCCGCTGTTGTCCATCATTGCCACCGTCGAGTGCGGCTCGATGTACGATTGATGGACCATATTCGTCTTGTACTTGCGCGTGACGACGATGTCGGATTCCGCCAGCCCCTGCTCAATCTCGCCACGATGATAGTGCTTGAAGGCGGAGACATTCGGCGGTAGATCGCGCTTTTCCTCAGCGACGGCGGCGACGGCGGCGTGCATATCGAGTTCGTCCGCGCCGCCCTCCTCCTTGAAGATCGCGCGGGGCGAGTCTGCCTGCATCGCCGCCTCGGCATCGGTGACGACAGGCAATTCCTCGTAGTCCACCTGCACAAGCGACGCCGCTTCCGCCGCAATCGCCTCCGATTGCGCAACGACGACCGCAATCGGCTGACCGTAGAAGACGACGCGCCCTTGCGCGAGCGGCAACCGGGCGGGCGGCATCTTCCAGATCGGCAGGATGTCCTCGGCGGTGCAAACATCTATGACGCCGGGGAGGGCGCGCGCCGCGCGCGTGTCTATGCCGCGAATCTTCGCGTTCGCGTAGATGCTGTTGACGAGCCGCGCATGCGCCATACGGGGGAGCGTCATATCGCCGGTAAATTGCTCCTCACCGGTCAGTTTCTTCGGCCCATCCTGTCGCTTGGTCGCTTTGCCGACATATTTAAACGCTGTTGTCACCGGCTACGTCCTTTCGATTCCCGATCCCGATCATCGTGCGGGCACACAATCCGTCCTTGCGGCGGGGCAAGGCAACCGAAATCATCCGCCCGCATGCCGTTTCCGTCAAGCACCGATGACACGACGGGAAAAGATTCCTGAGTCACACACGAACGATAAAAGTACAAGGACCCAACAACCGCATTATTCTTTGCCGCTATCCTTCGCGCCGCGTTGCCGCGCGAGGAAGAACGCGCCGAGTTCCGCCATCGTCGTTACTTCTTCGGGGTCTAGCATATGCACCATGCGCTTGATCGTCACGCGCGGGGTCATGTCGCCGCGCGTCGGCAGGGCAAACCCAATGGCCTCAGTGCTCAATGGTTGTGACACGGCGCGCAACTCATCCGCGACGAGTTCCAGTACATCAGATAGCTCCAGGCCGAGCGCCGCCGCGAGCCGTTCGAGCACCGGCGCGGACGGATATTTCTTCCCCCGCTCGATCTCCCCCAGATAGACGACGGAAATCTCCGCCTGCGCCGCGAGCGCCTTGAGCGTCTGCGACCGCTCCTGCCGCGCCCGCCGGATGACTGTGCCCATCGTTTGCTGCAAATCCACTGGCGTTCACCTCCACGAATTTCTTCGATGTGCATGCTCTAAGCATTTCTTTTGCTTGCATTCTACGTTATAGGCATATACGCTGCAAGCAGGTCGCCAAAACAATGGCGTTGAGCGAGAAAGGAATGGTCAGGATGTACCCCCGCAATGTCATTCCCGCAGTGATTGAGAGTACCAATCGTGGCGAGCGTTCGTGGGACATTTACTCGCGGCTGCTCCGCGATCGTGTTGTTTTCGTCGGCGCGCCGATTGACAGCCAGATCGCGAACCTCGTGATCGCGCAGCTCCTGTTCCTCGATTACGAAGACCCGGAGCGGGAGATTCGGCTGTACATCAACAGCCCCGGCGGTGAAGTCTACGCGGGTCTCGGCATCTACGACACGATGCAAATGCTCAAGTGCGATGTTTCGACCGTCTGCATGGGTCTGGCGGCGAGCATGGGGTCTGTCCTCCTGATGGCAGGCGCGCCCGGCAAGCGATACGCGCTACCGAACTCCCGCATCTTGATTCATCAGGGTTCCGGCGGGTTCAGCGGCAACAACCCGGATGTCGAGGTGCAGGCCCGAGAGGCGATCAGCCTCGTCACGCGCTGCATCGAGATCATGGCATATCACACAGGCCAGCCGTTCGACAAAATCAAGCGGGACACCGAGCGTGATTACTTCATGGGCGCGGACGAAGCGCAGGAATACGGCATCATTGACGAAGTGCTCCGGCCACAGTCAGCGGCCCTCGCGCACCTGCGGTAGCACATCATCATCCAGACGCATTACCATTTTCATCGGAAGAGATTGAACCACAGAGGCACAGAGGACACAGAGACCGGAAGAAGGCGGGCGAATAGTCTCTCTCTTGTCTGTCTTCTCAGTGATTCTCTGTGTTCTCTGTGCCTCTGTGGTTATTCTTTCGCCCCCGTCGCGTACAATGGCGCGCGGGCGGGGAAGGATCACGACGAAGGAGCAGCGGTATGGGCACGAGCGCCGATCATATCAAGCAGTATATCCGGGACATCCCCGATTTCCCGCAGCCCGGCGTGTTGTATCGGGACATCACGCCGCTACTCGCGAACGCCGCCGCCTTCAAGGAAGTGCTCGACGCCCTCGCCGCGCGGTATCGGGACGCGCGAGTTGAAGCGGTCGTGGCGGTCGAGTCGCGCGGGTTCATCTTCGGCGCGCCACTCGCCTACCTGCTCGGCGTCCCGTTCGTCACCGCCCGGAAATTCGGCAAACTGCCGTATGACACAATCAACGTCGCGTATCAACTCGAATATGGCGAAGCGATCATCGAGATGCACACGGACGCCCTCATACCCGGACAGCGGGTGTTGATCGTGGATGACCTGCTCGCGACGGGCGGCACGACTGCCGCGACGGTGGAGTTGGTGGAAAAACTCGGCGCAGAAGTGATCGGTGTTGCCTTTGTAATCGAACTGACCTTCCTCAATGGCCGACAGCGCCTCGGCGACCATGACATCTTCGCGCTTATCCAATATTGAAAAGGAGCATGCGACGTGGCGGACAGGATCAAGGTTGGCGTCATCGGGACAGGCGGCATCGCAACCCTTCGCCATTTGCCCGCGTTCAAGGAAGCGGAAGCGGCGGGCAAGGCGGAAGTTGTGGCGGTCAGCGATGTGGTGGAGGCGAGCGCCCGGGCTGCTGCCGCGCAGTTCGGCGTGCCGCATGCCTTCACCGACTACCAGGAATTACTCCGGTTGCCGCTCGACGCTGTCAGCATCTGCACGCCGAACGCATTTCACGAGCCAATCGCCCTCGCCGCTCTCGATGCGGGGATGCATGTACTCTGTGAAAAGCCGCTGGCGTTGGATTACGCGGGCGCGCGGCGAATGGCCGAACGCGCCGAAGCAACCGGCCGCAAGACATCGGTCAACTTTCGCTATCGCTGGATTCCGGCGGCAGGCTTCATCCGCGACATGATCGCGGGGGGCGAATTGGGCGAGATCTATCACGTCTACGCCAACTACTTCAACGGCACGCTGCATGATCCAGCGACGCCGATCAGTTGGCGGCAAACGCGCGCCGAGTCAGGCACAGGCGCCTTGGGCGACCTCGCCTCGCATATCATTGACCTCTGCCGCTGGTGGATCGGTGAGTTCGCGAATGTGGACGGTCATCTCCACACCTTCACCACCGAGCGACCGCTGACGACGGGCGGCGTCGGCCCGGTAGATGTGGATGACGCCGTCTCGATTCACGCGCGGTTCGCGACCGGCACGGAGGGCGTCATCAATGCCAGCCGTTGCGCAATCGGGCACAACAATCACCAGCGGATCGAACTCTACGGCACGAAGGGTGCGGTCATTTACGAGATCGAGAAGAACGACGAGGGCGGCGACCACATTCGCATCTGCCTCGGCAGCGGCCAGGCACGCTACAACGTCTTCGCTACCGTTAAGGTGCCGCCCGCCTACCTGCTCGGCACGCCGCAGCGTGTGATGACCGACTTCATTGACGCCATCCGCACCGACAGCCAGCCATCGCCGGACTTCACCGACGGCATGCGCTGCCAGGAAGTGCTGGACGCCGTCGAACTGTCGGACCACGAGCAGAGCCCGGTGAATCTTCCGTTGCCATAAGTGGATGAGTCAGTAGCGCAGGCTACCACGTCGGCAGATGAGGGGGCATACGGACAATCATTGGCTGCGCGAGGGGCGTGCGGCGAATATCCCTGATATGTGCAAAGTCGGCCAGATCGGCGAAATACGACTGTTTGTTCGCCGTCTTGCCGTACTCCATCGCTGTCTGCACCGGCACAACGAGTTCGATCTGGTTGGTGTACGTCGCCGTCACGCGCCCGCCCATCCGCCCGACAGCGAGCGCCGTGCCGTCTACCACGGTGGGGTCGTCGCTATCGAGGACGAGTGTGACGCGCAGGTCTTCCTTTGGCGTCATTAATCCCTGGGCCCGAGCGAACTGACGGGCGATGTCAAGCCCCTGCGTCTGGTAAACGACCAGCAGGCGGAGGAAAACCTCATCAACCTTGTCAATGGAGCGGCCATTCGCGGGCAGGGCGGTGCTGCGGGCAACAATGGCGTTGGTTGGATTCGGCGCGGGCGAAGGGGGAGCGGAAGCGCCGCCCCC
>JBBSFO010000301.1:0-6415 GCA_038238655.1 Thermomicrobiales bacterium
CTCGCGCGCGCATTCCGCGTTCTGCCGCTCGGTGAGTTCGGCAATCACTTCATCGCAGTTTCCGATTCATATGCCCCCGAGGTGTCGCGCGAATTCCTCGAAGCGCTCGCGACGAAACCGCTCCGCATCCTTCACGTCTCGTCGGAAGAACTTGATGCGATGATGAATGAATTCTTCGGTGAAGATGATACGGTAGCGACCGCACCAACCTCACTGGCGGAAATTCTGGTCGCAAGCGATACGCTGACACCGGAGCAGGTGGCGGAAGCGGCCTTCTACGCTGCGCAAACGGGCACATCGCTCGGGCCTGCCGTGATCCAGATGGACTATCTCTCCCCCTGGAATCTCGCCATGCTTATCTCGCGTTATCTCGCCAAGCCGGTCGTGAACCTTCGGACGCAGCCGCTTCCGCGTTCCGTTGCGCCCCTGCTCGCGCAGGAATTCCTGCGTGCGCGGCGGGTGATTCCAGTCGGGGTGACGGAAACGACGATGACACTCGCGATGGTGGACCCGTTCGATGACGCGACCTGCGCCACCGTCGCCCAAGAAACAGGGCGCGCGGTGCATGTCGTCTTAACAACCGATCGGGATATTGATTGGGCGCTGCGGCAGATGTACCGCACGGAGAACATCGTCCAAAGCACGATGGCGCTGCAACGTGACCAGGCAGAAAACAGCGCGCATGTCACCTTTGAGCGGCGGCAAGTCATCGGGTTCGCCATGCTGCTGCTCGTCATCATCGTCGGCGCGATCCTCAGTTGGCGCGTCACGCTCGCGGCGGTGAACATCGTTTTCATCGCGATCTATGCCTCGTTCGCTGCCTACAAGACCTTTCTTATCCTGCAAGGTGGCGCGACGAATCTTGTCGTGAATGCCTCGCCGGAGGATGTCGCGTCGCTGGTGGACGACGAACTGCCGACCATTACCATCCTCATCCCCCTCTATCGCGAGGCGGCGATTGTGCCCGTCCTGCTGCGGGCCATCGCCAACATGGACTACCCGGCGATCAAGCTCGATGTGAAGATTCTTCTCGAAGAAGATGATGAGGAGACCGCTGCCGCCGTGCGCGCCGCCCGCCCGCCCGAGCATTTCAAGATCGTTCGTGTCCCGGACGCCATGCCGAAGACTAAGCCAAAGGCGTGCAACTACGGGCTGATCGAGGCGACCGGCGACCTGTTGGTCATCTACGACGCCGAAGACATCCCCGACAGCGACCAGTTAAAGAAGTGCGTCGTCGCGTTTCGCAACGCGCCGGACGATGTAACGTGCATCCAGGCGAAACTGAACTACTTCAACCCGTACGAAAATCTGCTCACCAGTTGGTTCACACTCGAATACAGCCAGTGGTTTGACCTTTTTCTGCCCGGCTTGGGCGTGACGCACGCGCCGATCCCGCTCGGTGGCACCTCCAACTTCTTCATTACCGAGCGGCTGATCGAGGCGGGCGCGTGGGACCCGTACAACGTCACGGAGGACGCCGACCTCGGCATTCGCCTGTTCAAAATGGGTTATCGCACGGCAATCCTGGACTCGACGACGTTCGAGGAGGCGAATATCCGTTACGGTAACTGGATTCGCCAGCGCTCCCGCTGGATCAAGGGATACATGCAAACGTGGCTGGTGCACAACCGGCATCCGTTCCGCCTATGGCGCGAGTTGGGGACGCGCGATTTCTGGAGCGTCCAGGCGACGGTGGGCGGGGCATTCGCGGTGCTGCTCATCAACCCGATTCTCTGGTCAACATCGGTGATCTGGTTCCTCTTTCATCCGGCGATCATCGCCGATCTCTACTCCGGCGTGCTCAGCCTGATCAGTTTCGTCGCGCTGGTGTTCGGTAATCTGTATTTCGTGATTACCTGCATGATGGCGGCGATGCGCCGCCGCTATTACGGGCTTGTCGTGCCCGCTGTGCTGATCCCGATCTATTGGTTGATGATGAGCATCGCCGCCTACAAAGCGCTATGGCAACTGATTACCAAGCCGTTTTATTGGGAGAAAACCTCGCATGGGCTATCCACGACCGGCCATGCGGAAGCCGCTATCACGTCGCAGCGCGCTGGTCCTGCCGCTAATGGAAAAGGATGAACCGATTATGATCGCACGTATTCGTGACACCTCGCTCGCCCGGAAATGCCAGAACCTGCTGATCGCGGGGGCACGCCCGATCCGCTTCGCCTTCGTCGGTGGGACATCGGGTCTGATCCAACTCGCGCTGCTGCACGTCGCTACGGGGTATGGCTGGAACGCGATCCTTGCGGAGATCGTCGCTATCTTCTGCGCCGCGCAAGTGAACTTCCTCCTCAATACCACCGTCACCTGGCGAGACCGGCATGTGGGTGCGGCGCGGGCAACGCTCCGCACCCGCTGGCTCGCCTTTCACGGCTCGATCGCGGGGACGGCGCTGCTCAATATCTCCGTTTTTACCGCCGCCCACACCGTTATGCCCGCGCTCTCTGCGTCCGCGCTTGGTATCGCGGCTGCGGCAACCATCAACTTCGTCACCTTCGACCGCCTCGTTTTCCGGCCCATCCCTGTGGAAGCCGTTTGAGCGGCAAGACGCGCGGATCGTAACGGGACCGGAAGCAATGTCGTGTTGTCGTCGTCGCTGCATCTGCCATTTGCCATTTGCCGGGAAAGAGCAACTGACGGCTTTCCTTGTTTACCAATACTTCACTCCCCCCACATAGATCGCTCACAACCGTTGCCGATAATGCGTCGGTTGTCGTGATCTTTCATGCACAGGGGGTGGAACGTGCGTCGTTATTTTGTCCATGCCATGACGCGTTCGGGGAAGGGATCGTTCGCGATTGCGACTCTTATCATTTGTCTGATTGTGACCGCATGTGGCGGCAGTACCTCCGCCACCACGACGCCGGCGGCAACGCCAACCAAGGTCGCCGCGACGACGGCTCCGGCCGCTACCAATGCGCCTGTCGCAACAACCGCACCCGCCGCGACGACGGCCCCGGCTGCCACGACGGCTCCGGCCGCCACGACTGCTTCGGCTGCGACGACGAGCGCAAGTGGCTCCGTACCTGCAGGCACGACAGCGGCGGGCGCCGCGAGCAGTGGCGGGACAAAACTGACCGGTTCGCCTGTGCCGCTCGTGCTATACGCCGCCCACGATGCCGCGCAGCCAATGGCCGATGCGTTCACCAAGGCAACGGGTATCCCGGTCAAGATTACGGCAGACAGCACGGGGCCGCTCCTCGCCAAGATTCAGGCAGAGACGAACAACCCGCAGTGGCATATGCTCTGGATAGACGGCGCGGAGGCGTTCGCCTCTCTCAACGCGCAGGGACAACTCCGCAAGGGTTACGCGCCCGATGTCCCGCTTACCGATCTCGGCAAGTCCGTCCAACCGGCGGATAAGAGCTACATCCCGACCGGCGTCACGATCGCCGGGACGATCATCTATGACACCACGAAAGTGAAGAATCCGCCGACGAGTTGGCAGGACCTGCTCAAGCCCGAGTACAAGGGATTGGTGGGAATGAACAACCCAGCGGTTTCCGGGCCAACGTACCCGTTCGTCTCCGGGATGATGCAGTACCTCGGCGGCGAAGACCAGGGCAAGGCCTTTTTCAAGCAACTGAAGGACAACGGCCTGCACGTTTATACCACCAACAAGGTAACGCTCAACGCGCTAGCATCCGGCGAGGTCAACATCGCGATCATCCAGAGCACGGCGGCGCTCGGGGCGACGCAGAAGACGCCGACGCTCAAGACGATCTTCCTGCCGAAGGTCTCCATCCTGCCGAGCAACATCGGCATCAGTGCGAAAGCGCCCGCGCAGGCCCAGACGGAGGCGAAGATCTTCGCGGAGTTCGTGCTCAGCCCGCAGGGCCAGCAGATCATGCGGGACGCCAATCCCACGGGCGACTCGCTCTATTATCCGCTTGTCACCGGCGCGAATCCGCTCCCCACCCTCCCACCACTCGCGTCCATCCCGACACAGACCGTGGATCCCATCGTCTGGGGTGCGAAGCAGAACGAGATTAATAAGTGGTTCACCGACAACATCGCGCAGTAGCGGCATCGGTGACAGCCGAAGCGCTTCCGGCGGCTCCCGCCCGTCATGCTGCCGGGGCGGCGATCCGGGGCCGGTTGGGGGCAATCCGCCCCCTCCGGCTCTTCTGGCCGCTTCTCTGGCTCGTACTGACGCTCCTGCTGCTCGTGCCAACCGTCTGCTTCCTCGTGCTCGCCGTCTCGCCCCGGCTCTTCGAGCAGGGGGATGCGTGGCTGACGCTGGGCAACTTCACTGAGGCGCTTCAGGGCACAGCGGTGCGGGCGCTCATCAATACGCTGGTTGTCGGCGTGACGACGGCCGGGGCGGCGCTCGTCATCGCCCTCGGCCTCGCGTGGTTGACGCAGCGCACGGATTTCGGCCGGGCGGGCCTGTGGACGATCCTTACCTGGTCGCTCCTGCTCATGCCGTCGTATTTTTCGACCCTCGGCTGGCAGAGTATGCTCACGCGCAACGGCATCCTCGCCCAACTCGGCGTGAACGTCGCGCCCATCCGCGACATCTTCTTCGGGCCAGTCGGCATTGTTTGGGTGCTGACGACGAAGGGCATTCCCTTCGCGTATCTCGCGATCTCCGCCGGGATGGCTGGCCTCGGTCGTGAGTTCGAGGACGCGGCGCGCGTGCATGGGGCGCGCCCATGGGAAGCATTGCGCATCGCGCTCACGATCCTCTCGCCCGCGTGCTGGTCGGCGCTGGCGATCGTCTTCGCGGAGGCGATCAGCGATTTCGGCGTCGCCTCGACATTGGCGGCGGGGTCGCACTTCCCCCTCGCCACGTTCACGCTCTACCGCGCAATTAACAGCACACCAATCCGCTTCCCGCTCGCCTCGGTGATCGGCTGGTTCCTTATCGGCACCGTGGCGGTGGCTCTCTTCCTCCAGAATCGTGCCCTGCGCGGTCGCTCCTTCGCCGTCCTCAGTGGCCGCACCCGACCGATCACGCCACTGACATTGAGCGCCCGGGGGCGAATCGCCGCGTGGGCCGCAATGACGATATTCTTCACGCTCGCCCTCGGCGTGCCGCTCTTCGGCGCGGTCGTCGCCTCGTTCCTCAAGGGGTTGGGCGGCAACGTCACGCGCGGCGCACTTACCCTGGACAATTACCATCGGGCGCTCACGAGCCACGACTTGCTGGCACCGATGTTCCTCTCGATGAAACTGGCGGCGATCACGGCGACGCTGGCAGTGATCGTTGGTATGTGCATCGCGCAGGTTGTCGCGCAACGGCGCGTCGGCATCGCGGGGCGCGTGCTCGATCTCTTCATCGTCGGAGCGGTCGCGCTGCCGGGGATCGTCCTCGCAGCGGGGTACATCTTCGCCTACAACCTGCCGATCTTCAGTCGGCTCGGCATCAACATCTACGGCACGGTCTTCCTGCTCGGCATGGCGTTCCTCGCTGCCGCCTTGCCGTCCACATCCCGGCTCCTCGTCGGCCCCTTCGCGCAACTGCAACGCTCGCTCACCGATGCGGCACGCGTACACGGTGCGAGCGAAATAGAGGCGCTGCGGAGCACCGTCGTCCCGCTTATCTCACGCAGCCTGCTCTGGGCGTGGCTGCTCGCCTTTACGCATATCATGTTGGAATTGCCGATTGCCCAGATGCTCAAGCCACCGGGGGAGCCGCCCCTTGCTGCGGCGATCCTCCGCCATCTCGACACCAGCGATTACACGACCGGGGCGGCGATGCTCGGCGTCGCGTCACTCGGGTTGCTGACGGTGATCGGTATCGCGCTCGGTCTGTTCCGGTTTCTCGCGCCGCCGGGTTGGCAACGGATCAAGGCACGATGAACGGCCACGACCACGCACACGATGCGCCGCTCCTCGTCTTCGACGGCGTCACTAAGACGTTCAACCATACGGTCGCGCTCGCGGGAATAACGCTTTCGATCATGCCGGGGCAGTTTATCGTGCTCCTGGGGCCGTCTGGATCAGGCAAAACCACCCTGCTACGCTGCGCCGCAGGCATCGAACGGATCACGGCAGGCACGATCTCCCTCGCGGGCGCACTGATTGACGACGGACGCGTGCAGGTGCCGCCGGAGCGGCGGGACCTCGCGATGGTCTTTCAGGATTACGCACTCTGGCCGCACCTGACCGCACGGGAGAACGTCCGCTACGCGCTGCGGCGGCGACGGCTCCCTGCGACCGAGACGAACCGACGCGTGCAGACGATGCTGGCACGCGTGGGACTCGAGGAACTGGAAAATCGGTATCCGAGCGAACTCTCCGGGGGTCAGCAGCAGCGGGTCGCTCTCGCGCGCGCCCTCGTTGCCTCGCCCCGGTTGCTCCTCTTCGACGAGCCGCTTTCGAACCTCGACGCCAGCCTGCGCGAGCGGATGCGGATCGAAATCGCCACGCTCGTGCGCGAGGCGGGCACTACAGCGCTCTA
>JBBSFO010000302.1:0-6410 GCA_038238655.1 Thermomicrobiales bacterium
CAATGCGGACGGCGCGCCAAGCGCGCCCATTCGGCAGATGTCCGCGAGATAATCCTGCTCCTCGCCGCCGCAATCGAGATGGAGCATCCGCCCGCGCTCCCAGCGCGTTTCGGACGGGGCGCGCAAGTAGCCGGGCCCCGCATTCGTGAAGGCCCAGAGGAAGGCAACGCCGTGCGTGCCCATCTCCTTCTCGATCGTTGCTGCCAGCTCGCGCGTCGGTATGCCGTCGTACCCGGCATGGAATCCGGCTTGAATTGCTGTGGCGACGCGGTCGGATACCTCGCGGAGGATGGCGATTTCAGCAGCCGTCTTGATCGCGCGCAGTTCGTGCAGGAGGTCGGTTGCGTCCACAAAGGTCGCACCCGGTAGCCCGCTTTGCAGTGCGTTCAGCGTGGTCGCGGGGAGGAACGGCATCTCGACGCCAATCGTCCCGCTCGCCGCACCATGCGACGTCGCCATCATCGCGGCGGCAGCGGCGGATGAAGAGGCGTCCCCGGCCTCGAGGTTTCGCTGACTGATCCAGAGCGGCAGCACGTCCAGCCCCATCTTCTCGCCCGATGCACCGATGTAGCAGGCGTCCTCGATGCGCCCGTGCGGCACGCCGACGAAGGCGAGGTACTGGCTTGAGCCCATACGCTGGCCGCGCTCGTGGAAATGATAGACATAGCCGCCGGTGAGATACCGAACGTTGTGCCGCGTGCTGGCGAGGAGCAGGTCCATGCCCGCCGCATCCATCAGGTGTGTGAGTTTCGCGCTGTCGAAGGGGGTCATGATCTCCTCCCGGTCTCGTTGCGAGTGAACGCGATGCACTGCCGTAGTACCGCACGGTGTCGGTGGCTGTCAATAACTGAGTGGGTAGTGGCAGGGAGGGGAGTTTGGATTCCACTGCCCACTGCGCCGCCATTTGTCCGTCCGTAGGGCGTCGTGTACACTGCGTCGAAGGTGGGACGGTCGCGGACGAGGGTATGGGAGCGCATGCGAGTACTGGTCACCGGGGGCGCGGGATTCATCGGCAGTCACGTCGTGGAGGCCCTGCTCGCGCGGGGTGACCGGGTGATCGCCCTTGACTCTTTCAGCGATTTCCTCTACTCCGCCGCCCGAAAGCAGCGCAACTTGGCGCGTGCCGCCGAGTACTCGCAGTACTTTATCCTCCAAACCACCGACGTCACTGACGCTCCCGCGCTGCAACGGGTATTCGCGGAGATGCAACCGGAGTCGGTTATCCATCTTGCCGGGATGGCGGCGGTTGGCCCGTCCGTTGGGCGAGCGGCGTTGTATACGCGCGTCAACGTCCTCGGCTCGATCAATGTCTTCGATGCTGCGGTGGCGGTGGGCGTGCGGCATGTCGTCGTTGCCTCGTCCTCGACAGTCTATGGAGACACGGGCGGCACGGCATTCCGCGAGGATCAGCCGCTCCGGCCAATGTCTCCCTATGGCGCGACGAAAGCGGCGGTCGAGGCGATGGCGCAGAGTTACGCATCGCTGCACGATCTGCCGATCACCGCGCTTCGCTTCTTCAACGCCTACGGGCCGCGCGTCCGGCCGGATCTCGCGACCTACCGATTCGTGGACGCCGTGCATCGCGGCATCCCCATCCAATTGCGCGGCGACGGTTCCGTGCAGCGGGACTACACCTATATCGGCGATACCGTCGCAGGTATCCTCGCCGCACTCGATACGCCGGATGGCTTTCGGGTCTTCAATCTCGGCAACGAGCATCCCATCGTGATCCGCGATCTCATCCAGATCGTTGAGCGGATCGTCGAACGCCCGGCGATCATCGAGCGGCAGCCCGCGTTGCGCGCCGATCTGCCTGTCACCTACGCAGACAATAGCAAAGCGCGCGGGGCGCTCGGGTACCACCCGACGACGGACATCGCGAGCGGCATCGCGCGCTTGTACGATTGGTACCGCACCGAGGAAGCCGCCGGTGATTGATCCGATGGCGAATGTGACGATCCCTCCTACCGGTACAGAGTCGCTGGATGACATCTCGCTCGATGCTGTCCGTCACGATCCCGCGCCAGATGCGATAGATCCCGCGCAGAGCACGCATGGTGATGTTACTGAGGCGGTCGCGGAGGAAGGCATCTCGTTCGCGCGGCGTCTCCGCCAACCACGGACGATTTTCTCGTTCGTCGTCGCCATCGTCATCATCATTCTCGTCGTCACACGCCTCAACATCAATGTCCACGAGGTTTGGCGCAATGTCCGGGGCGCAAACCCATTCCTGCTCCTTTGCGCGTTTGTGGTGTATTACCTGTCATTCCCGATTCGTGCCGTGCGTTGGCAGATCATCTTGCGGAACGCGGGATACGACCGCGCGCACGGTATTGAGACGCCGAACGTGAACGGCTTGATGGAGATCATCGTCCTGTCGTGGTTCGCGAACACGTTGCTGCCTGCCAAACTGGGTGATGTCTACCGGGGGTACCTGTTCAAAAAGGCGACGGGCGTGTCGTTCACGCGCACGTTCGGCACAATCCTCGCCGAGCGGCTGATGGACATTCTTGGCCTCTTCAGTTTCCTCGTCGTCAGCGGCGCGATCGTTTTCGGGAACAAGGTGCCGCGCGTCGCCGTGACGCTCTTCATCTTTGGCGGCGCGCTGGCCGTCATCGGGTTGGTCGGCCTCCTCGTCCTGCGGCGGGCGAAAGGATTACTCGAACGGATCGTGCCGCAAAAGCTCTCCGTGCAGTACCGGCGGCTGGAAGAAGGGATTTTCGGCTCTTTCGGCCGTTGGCCCGCGCTGATTGGATTGACGGCGATCCTCTGGATGCAGGAAGGGTTGCGCGTTTTCTTCATCACCCGCGCGCTTCATATTCACGTCTCGCTCGCGGTGACGATCTTCGTCGCCCTTGCCGCCTCGCTCCTGACGACGATCCCGCTCACGCCCGCCGGGTTGGGCGCGGTTGAGACGGGGATCGTGGGCATTCTCCAATGGGTCGGTGTGGATCGAAACGCCTCCGCCTCTGTCGCCGTCGTTGACCGCGTGATCGGCTATTGGAGTGTCCTCCTGATCGGTCTCGTCATTTATATCTTCAGCAGGAAGAAGTAGGGGAGAGTACTGAGTACTGAGTACTGAGTACTGAGTGGGGGTCGCACAGACTTCTCGCTCGTTTCCTGAATAGCGCCCTCGGGGACGCAGGAAAGGCAGCGTGGATTCAGGAGACTCAGTACTCAGTACTCAGCACTCGACACTTCGTGTCGCGGTAGACGTGACACCCGCGATGACGCAGGGAGCGGGGATCGGGCGGGTGGCGCGGCATCTCGCGCGGGCAGTGCCGCTCCTCGATCGAGCAACGCAGTACACCTATCTCTACGCGACGGAGCGGCGGGACGGTTGTATTCCCGCTGGTTTTTTGCCCGTACCACACCCGCCGGAGGGCGATCTCCGCTTGCCCGCGACCGCGCCCGGCTACGGCCCCGGCGCGAATGTGACGCTCAGGCGATTGCCGCTCCCCGCCGCGTGGATGACGCGCCTTTGGCATCGCGCCCGCGTGCCGGTGCCGGTGGAGCACTTCACCGGGCCGGTGGATTGCTACCACGCGCTCGATTACGTCGCGCCGCGTGTCCGTCATGCTCGCCTGCTCGTCACGGTGCATGATCTCAGTTTCCTCGCGGTGCCGCGCTACGCCGAGCCGTCGCTGGCGGCGTATCTCGGCGGGATCGTGCCGGGCGTTGTGCAACGCGCCGACCGAGTCCTCGCCGTTTCCGCCTTCACCGCGCGCGAAGTCGTCGAGCGGCTGCATATCCCGCCGGAACGCGTCGTGGTCGTGCCGAATGGCGTCGAGGGGCGATTCCGCCCGTATCCACCCGGCGAGCGTGCCGAGGCGCGGGTGGCGGTGGCGGGTCTTGTCGGCAGCGCAGACCAGCCCTATCTGCTCGCCGTCGGCACGTTGGAGCCGCGCAAGAATTACCCGACGCTCCTGCGCGCCTACGCTCGGCTACGCGCGGCGGGATTGCCGCACACGCTGGTGATCGCCGGACGGCAGGGATGGCGGTTCGACCCGATCTTCGAGACCGTGCAGGAACTCCATCTTGCCGGGCAGGTGCAGTTCGGCTCGCCGCCGGACGACCTCTTGCCCGCGTTATACAATGCGGCGGACGCGGTCGTCGCGCCCGCGTGGTACGAGGGTTTCGGCCTTTCGGTGCTCGAAGGGATGGCCTGCGGCGTCCCGGTCGTTGCGTCCGACATCCCACCGCATCGCGACGTTGCGGGCGATGCCATCTGGTACGCCGATCCCGGCAATGTCCTCGCGCTGGCGGACG
Source organism: Thermomicrobiales bacterium (assembly GCA_038238655.1). GTDB lineage: Bacteria > Chloroflexota > Chloroflexia > Thermomicrobiales > JALYUS01 > JALYUS01. The sequence continues at coordinate 4,270 of JBBSFO010000302.1, forward strand.
CAATCACCGCCGCCCTTGATGCCGACGCGACGACCCGTGCCACCCGCCGCGCTGCAGGCTTGGCCCGTGCCGCCACGATGGGCTGGGGTGACGCTGCCCGCACCCTTCTCCGCGTTTACAGGGGAGAAACCGAATGAACCGCAGAGACGCAGAGGACGCAGAGAAAACAGAGAGGAGGGAGAGAAGGGAGATGGAAGCGGGCGCACATTCTCGGGTGCATCTCTCTCCCGATCTTCTTTTCACTTTCTCTCTTTCTCTCTTTCCTCTCTGCGTCCTCTGCGTCTCTGCGGTTCATTCGGTTTCAGATAGGCTGCCGTGAAGGTTGTGATCGCTGGCATAGTGGTGGTGCTGCTCGCGCTGGCGTTCGGGGTGGCGCTGGTAGGGTGGGCGCGGTGGAGCCGGGGGCGAAACGCGAATGCGGTGCAACTGGTCGCGAAGAATAGCGGCTTCCTCCTCCTCTCGCAGTTTACAAACAAGGGGCTGGATTTCCTTTTCGCCCTGTACATGCTCCGCGCGCTCGGGCCGACGGGGAGCGGGCAGTATCAGTATGCGATTCTCGTCTGGCTCTATCTGAAGACGGTGACCGACTGTGGGTTGGGCGTGCTCGCGACGCAGCAGATCGCGCACGCACCGGAGCGGGCCGGGGCGCTGCTCGGCCAGACGACGCTCCTGCGGCTCGTGCTGCTCGCCGTGTCGCTCCCGCCGCTCGCGCTCTTTGTCGGCGCGAACGCGCTGTGGGGAGGGATCGGTGCCGTGCAGGTCGGCGCGGTAGCGCTGCTCGCTCTGTCCGTCGTGCCGACCGCCTACACGGATGCCGCGACGAGCGTTTTCAATGGGCGGGAGCGATTCGAGATTCCGGCGGCGGTGACGATCCTCGGGAGTCTCGTCGGGCTTGGGTTGCGGGCGGCAACGCTCCTCGCCGGGTGGGGGCCGGTCGGGCTGGCGGTCGCGGCAGTCGTCGCGAACCTGCTGACGCTCGGGCTGATCGTGCTGCTCATCCGGCGGCTCGGCGTGCGGGCGGAATGGTCGTTGCGGTGGGGCGCGGCGCGACGGCTGCTGCGTGACGGCGCGCCGTTGCTCGTCAATGCGCTCCTGCAATCGCTCTTTTTTACGCTCGATGTCTTCATTCTCCAACCACTCAAAGGGGAACGGGCGGTCGGGCTATACGGCGTGAGCATCAAACTGATCAATACGCTGCTGATCGTCTCGTCCACCTTCACGCTCGTCCTGTTTCCGCAGTTGGCGCGGCAGGCGGTGCGCGACCGCGCGAGTCTGCTATGGACATATCACTTCGCCGTGCGCGCCCTGCTGGTCCTCGCGCTACCGATGACGGTCGGCGTGCTGATCCTCGCGCCGGACTTTGTGCGGATTGTCGGCGGTACGGCGTATCTGCCGGGGGCGGCGACCGCGCTCCGCCTGATCGTCTGGCTGTTGCCCTTCTCGTTCGTCAATGGTGTGACGCAGTACGTCCTGATTGCTCTCGGCCAGCAGCGGCGGATGACATGGGCCTTTGTCGCGACCGTCTTCTTCAATATCGTCGCGAACCTGCTGTTTATCCCGCGCTATTCCTATGGGGCATCGGCGGTCATCTCGGTGCTGTCGGAGATCGTGCTGCTCGTGCCATTCGTCGTCTGGATTCGCCGCTTCCTCGGCCCCCTGCCGCTACTCCGGCTCGTGTGGCAACCCATCGTCGCAGCGGCGCTTTTCGCTCTCGTCGCGTGGGGTGTCGGCTGGCAGGCGGGACTTGGTGCGTGGGCGGGCGCGATGATCGGTGGCGTGGTGTATTGCGTCGCGCTCCTTGCCCTCGGGGCGGTCGGGCCGGAAGAGCGGGCACTCGTCCGCCGGTTGGTGCAGCGCGGCGCGGCCGTTCCCCCTCCCCCAACTCCTCCCCCGCTGCGGCGGGAGAGGGGAGTGTGATCCGTAAACGGTGTTATGTTCCTGAGCCTTATCGAAGGCATAGAGGAGAGTCACCCCTCTCCCGCCGCAGCGGGGGAGGGGGGAACCCAGACGCAACAGCAACGCCGCCCCAAACGGGGCGGCGTGTCATGAAGGATGAGCCGGGCGTTTTTGTGCAAGGCTGTTTGCTGTTGTCAATAATTCCCGCGATGCGGTTCAGATAATCGGTTGGCTTTCCGTCGTGC
>JBBSFO010000303.1:0-6399 GCA_038238655.1 Thermomicrobiales bacterium
AGTTTGATCACGACTATGTTGCTGATGAGCGTCCGGTTGATCGTGTCGAAAAGATAGACGCCGCCCGGTTTCAGCACACGCGCTGTTTCGGCGATCACGCGGTCGAGGTCGTCCACATGTTCCAGCACATCGCAGCAGTAGGCGATGTCAAAGGTCGCGTCCGCGAAGGGGATCGCCTCGCCGGGGGCGACGCGATAGGTAATCGCCAACCCGGTTTCCGTTGCGTGCGCTTCAGCCTGCGCAATTGATGGCCTGGAAGGGTCAATGCCCGTCACATCGCAGCCGAGTTTCGCGAACTCCTCCGCGAGGAAGCCGCCGCCGCAGCCGATATCGAGGACGCGCTTGTCTTGCGGATCAATGCGCAATTTGCTCACGAGTACATCCCGCAGATAGCCGAACCGAACTGGCGTGAGGACGTGGAGCGTGAAGAGAAATCGGGTCTCGTCCCGCCACGGCTCGGTATCGTAGAGGGTATTGTTGACGGGCACGGTGGGTGAATCCCCCCTCCCCTGTCCCCTCCCCCGTGCGCGGGAGAGGGGAACGCATCGTGGCTTTCGTATCGCTTCGCTGACGGAATTGCCCGAAGCCTCAAGAAAAGACACCCCTCTCCCGCCGCAGCGGGGGAGGGGGATCCCGTCTACGTTTCTTCTTGTGTCGCTTCCAGCATCTCGTTTGCGGCTTCGAGATCGGGGACGAGGCCGGTAAGGTCTTCGTCGGGGTGCTGCTCAGCTTCGCGGAGGAAACCGCGCAGGGACGCCTGCTGCCGGATCAGGACCCGATACTGGTCGAGTTCCTCCGCAGGGCGATTGACCGCCAACGCGCCAACGACGACATCGCGCGAGCCGTCCAGATACAAGGCGGCGAACGAGCGATCCTCCATCTTGCCGCGCACGATCACATGCGCGTCCGGTTGGGGATTGCCGAGCACTTCGATACCGAGGTCGAAGAGATCGGAGAAGTAGTACTGCACATGGTCGTACGGCTCGTTCGCACCCGCCATATTTGCGCCCGCCGTCTTGCCCTGCGTAAGCGCGGTATCCCAGTGCTCGACGCGTCGCGTGCCGAAAACAGGATCGGGGAAGGCGGCAATGTCGCCTGCCGCGTAGATGTCCGGGTCGCTCGTTTGCAGGTATTCATTGACGACGACGCCCTGCGTCGCATTGTCGTATTTCAGCATCGCGCCGTCCGCGAGTTCGCGATTGAGGGTAATGCCGACGCCCGCGACGATGAGATCGCCGCCGACGGTGTGCCCTCGCTTCGTTGCTACCTGCCCCGCGTGCATCGAGCCGGACTGGGGCAGGATGCGGACGGCTTCGTCCTCGGTGAGGAATTTGACGCCGTGATCCGCGAGGGTCTGCTGAAAGAAGAGTGCGATGTGTTCGGGTAGGAACGAACTCCAGATCGTCTTGTCTTTGAGGATCATTGTCGTCTCGACTTTGTAGTGGACGAGCGCGGCGGCGACCTCGACACCGATGAAACTACCGCCGATCACGGCTGCATGCTTCGCCCGTGCGGCGGCTCCCTTGAGTCCTTCAGAATCGTCCAGCCAGCGCAAGTAGCGGACGCCATCCAACTCCGCGCCGGGGATGTCGAGGTGTTTCGGCGTACCGCCCGTGGCGAGTAGCAGTTTCTTGTAGTGAAGTGTCCGTCCGTCGTCCAGCGTCACTTCGTGCGCCTGAGAATTGAGACCAGAAGCGCGGACGCCGGTCATCAGTTCCACGCCCTGCTCGTTGTACCACTCGGTCGGGTGGACAAAGACATCCTTGCGCTCCTGATCGCCGCGCAGGAATTCCTTGGAGAGCGGCGGGCGGTGATAGGGTCGCTCGGTATCGTCCGTGACAATCACGACGCGCCCGCCCGCGCCTCGCTCGCGAATCGCCTCCGCCGCCATCGCTCCCGCGAGACCGCCGCCGATAATCAGATAGTCAATCGCCGCCAGGGCGGAGTGTTGCGTGACACGATCCATGCACGGTTCCTTTCACGATGATATGGACGCGCAAACGCTCCATACAGCATCAAAAGGTGTGCAGGATACGTGCCAAACGGGAAAGTAGGCAGTAGGCAGTAGTCAGAATAGATGCGGTCCCATCTGTCTACTGCTTACTGCCTACTGCCTACTGCCTACACAATCGCCAGCGGCACAATCGGGCTACCGACGCCGCCTTCGAGGCGGAGCGGAGTGGCGACGTAGAGGAACTGGTGGATTTTGTCGGCGGCGAGGCGTTCGAGATCGAGGAATTCGATCAGGTAGCCGCCGCAGCCCCAGATGACCGCCTGATGCACGGGTAGCGTGTCCGCCCACGACCGGACGACCTCGACCGCCGGGTTGTCCGCGCCGAGAGCGACGATGTCGTGCTCCTTGAACCACGCGCCGCACGCGCCGCTCAGTCCCGGCTCGGAGGCATAGTAGCGTTGCCGCGCCTCTATGCCGCCGTCGAACAGTTGCCACCAGCCCGTTCGGACGAGGACCGTGTCGCCCGGCTGGACTTCGACGCCCTGTTTGGCGGCGCAGGCGTCGAGTTCGTCCGGCTCGATCGCCTCGCCACCGTCGAGGTGCGGAACACCGCGAAAGCCCGCGATGTCCAGCAAAATGCCCCGCCCGACCATCGGCCCAACATTCTGGATGCCACACTTCTGCGCGCCGGTCGGCAGGATTTTGTGCGACGAATGGCCGTTGTAAAGCGTGTCGCCCATGTAGATGTGGCACAGAGCGTCAATGTGCGTCGTGCCGTGCGTGTGCATCATCACGACATCGTCCGCGCCGGACAGGACGCCATCGGGGCGGCGGCGCGTCGTCACAACATGCCACGTTGGGCGGCGACTCGGCAGATTCGGCCCGTCCGGCGAGAGCGGCGCGGCAAGCGAGTAGACCGTCCCACTCTGAATTAGCCGCGCCGCCTCCCGCACCAACCCCGCACTCAGCAGGTTCGCCGTCCCTCGCTCATCCTCATCCCCCCACCGCCCCCAGTTGCTCGGCACGCCAATTTCGTCGGGACGTGGCATGATGCGACTCCTTTCAGTGGTCAGTGGTCAGCGGGCAGCGGGCAGCTGTAGACCATTGGACATTTCAAGTGAACATGAATGTCACTGCATCTCCACCAAAATCGGAATAGGTGAAAGATGCGAGGACGGCCCCTGACGGTATCTCAAAAGTCACCCATCCGCGCGATTTCTCTCCAGGCTGATTCGTGCCAGAGCCGAGGTCGGGTTCTCCTCCACGTGCTCCGAATCCAATCTGGAATTTCCGGTCGTCTGTCGTCTTAACGGTTGCCTCAAACTTGTTATAGTCCTGCGATCCGCTCCCGACATTCTCGATGGTAACATCCAAGGCGACATACCGATTACCGGCATGTGGCTTGTCTAGCGAGTTTGTGCTCACTGCCGGGTCGCGGATCGCGTAAAGAGTGACAGCAAGTGAGCCAACAACCTTGCGTTGCGGGAGTCGATTGCTCACTGGCGGGGCTGGTGCTTGGGTCATAACTGGCGACGGAGATACGGCCGTTGGGACAGGGCTCGATGCCGGCGGAAGCGCACTGCTCCCGTAGCGCCAAAGGTAATAGTGCGTCCCAATGTTGCCCATTTCAACCCGGAAGGCAGCATCATTACTTGCGGTGTATGTCAACACACGACGCTCGAAGACTTGGACCACCACCTGCCGCTGCTGCCCGCCCACTTTCACTGTCGTAGTGAACGGTTCGCTGATGCCGTAGCCGATCGTTTGCAATCCCGCTTTCGCTCGATAATCGGCGAACGCTTTGGGTACATTGTGCTTCGTCGAGTTATCGAATGCTGCGAATGTCACAGGATCACTCGGTCCTGCATTGCTCACGGAGATGTCACCTGTTGGCGACAGTACTGCTTGTGCGTAGTTCCCCGTCTGTTGCGGCGCGGCGTCAAAGAGCGGCTTTCCCTTAGTCGCCAATGTCGCATAGGTCGGGCCGACATTGTCAGGATCGCCGGCGACCGGAATGGTTGGTGGCACGCCGGGTTGGAACGTGGCGTCCCCAGTCTGGATTTGCCCCTTGACGATCTCTGTCGCCAAAAGGCCGTTCGTCACCGCGCCATTGGTCAGTTCCATCCGGCCCTTGTCGAAATACTGGACGAGGCGTTTCCCGCCCGCTGCCTCCTTATACGACTCCTGCTGGCCGTCCTTTGCTAGAGCCAATGGCCCCCAGAAATTGGGCGTGATCGCTTCACCAGTCTGCCACTGTTGCTGAAAGCCGGGATCAGCGAAACCCGACGCGGCCTTTAATGGCATTGCGGTAAGTAACAGTGAGACAAGAAGCCCTGCTATCGCGGCCATCAATGAACGTCGCAACTTTTTCTCCTCGTCTGATGTGCCCGATTTACGGCGTGTCCCTTACTGCCCTAAGTTGATGAGCGGCTTGTTACCCTGTTGGAACTGCAATGTGAGTCCGGTTGCGTTCGCGCCAACATCGAAGGCGATGTAGTAACGCACAGTGATTCCCGGCGGTATCTGACCGCCAACGCGCTGACCGCCTTTGAATTCGCTGTAACTGCTCGCGCCGCCATCAGACGAGACGTTGTAGGTGTTGCCCGCGCTGTCTTTAATCTGAAAGTCGTGGTCATTGACGCCAAAGTTTTTGGTGCCAGTGTTTTTCATGTCAACTGTCACAATCACCCATGTGCCCACAGCGGTGCTTGTGTTATTGAAGGTGGACCATTTCAGGATCGTGCCCGGCTTTTCGACACCAGTCGCGGTCACATCCCAGTTCGGGACACTGACTGTTTGATTCAATTTGGCAATGGCTGAGGGATTGAAGGGAGTCGCCGTCGCATTGATCGCCTTCGACGCCCCGCTCACCGCCACAGCAATCAGCGCGATGCCGCCGATCACCACAAGGGCCGCGATACCGAGCGCAATCAGACAGCCAACCCCTAAGCCGCCGAGGAACCCACTTCGCTTCTGCTTCGGCGGTGGACCGTAGTTGACTGGGGGTGCGTACTGTTGTTGGTACTGTTGCGGTGGGTAGGGCTGCTGACCGGGCGGAACACCATACGGGGGTTGCTGTGAGGGTGGCGGTTGGCCGGGCCACTGTGGCTGCCCTTGCCATGGCGGTTGATTGTTAGGCGGTTGACCGTATGGCGGCTGTTGAGGCGGATTGCCTGAAGACTGGCCATACGGTGGCTGTCCATTCGGCGGTGGCTGCGACATTCTCGCTCTCCTATGCTATCGAGTTTCCCATTGTCACTGGATAGCGAGTCTAGCATATCTTAGCAATTTCGCAATGTTCCCGCCAATCAACGCTTTCTGTTGTCCGCTGACCGTTACCCCGCCAATCCCCGGCCCGTGCGGTCGCCGTGCAGATAGCCGACGACGGTGACGGGAGGAGGTCGGTCGAGTGGTGTGGCTCGTTTAACGAGGGATAAACCGTAGTATCAATCGGCGGCAGCACGGCTCACGGGGACGTAATCGGGCACTTCGACGCTGGCGGCGAGCACGGTGGAGCGCGAAGGAAGCGGATCGCCATCACGCGCCATCCCTTCCAAATGGAAGGTGATGGCTTCGCGGATGTTGTCCAATGTCTGCTCAATCGTTGTGCCGGTGCTCACGCAGCCGGGAAGGTCCGGGACATATGCGGCGTAGTTGTGTTCCGCCTTTTCGACGACAACAAGGTAGTGCATCGCTCGTTCCTTACTTCAATCCGGCCTGCCGCTGGATACTGTTCCATGTGCCGGGCGGCAACTCGTCGTTCGGCGCGCCGGGGATCGTCACTTTACCGGATTTCGTCGGGTGCTTGTATTGGCGGTGATCGCCCTTCGTGCCGATATGATACCAGCCGTCCGCCTCGACGATCCTGATTGCTTCCCGCACCTTCACCGGCATCGTCTGCGCCCCTCAATGTATCACGCGCCATTATCTCACTATGGTCACTATCCATCACCATTTCGAGATGATCTGTTCCTTATCCCGCCAGTCCCCGTCCGGTGCGATCTCCCCGCTGGTAGTCGGCGACGGTGACGGGCGGGAGGAGGAGGCCGCCGTCCACGAAAAGGAGTTGGCCGGTGGTGTACTGCGCTTCGTCGGACGAGAGATACAGGGCGGCGTGGGCGATCTCCTCCGGGCGGCCGGTGCGCTGGGCGGGGATGGCGGGTTCCGCGCCCGTCTTTTCCCACGCGTACTTTTCCTGCTCCTCCGGCGTGACGGCGACCTCGATGTACCCCGGCGCGATGCAGTTGACGCGGACACCGAAGCGCGCCCACTCCAATGCCATACTTTTCGTTAGGCGATTCAGCCCCGCCTTCGCGACACCGTACGCCGCGTCGTTCGGCCAGGCGTGGTCGGAGTGTACAGACGATATGTTGAGTATTGCACCGCCCCCGCCGCGCTCCGCATTGTGCTGCGCCGCTCGCTGCCCGAACAAAAACGGCGCGGTG
>JBBSFO010000304.1:0-6394 GCA_038238655.1 Thermomicrobiales bacterium
CCACCTTCGCGGCCCTCGCCGATCCCACGCGGCGCGCGATCCTGGCGCGCCTCGCCGAGGGTGAGGCATCCGTCACCGAACTGGCCGCGCCCTTCGCGATGAGCCTGCCCGCAGTCTCCAAGCATCTCAAGGTGCTGGAGCGTGCCGGTTTGATTGCGCGCGGTCGCACGGCGCAGTGGCGCCCCTGCCGACTCGATGCGCGTCCGCTCAAGGAGGCTGCCGACTGGATGGAATCCTATCGCGCGTTCTGGGAGCAGAATTTCAATCGTTTAGATGCGTACCTGCACGAACTGCAACGAAAGGAGATGCACGATGGCGAAGGGAGATAGTGCCGTCGCGACCGCATCGGAGAACCCAGATCGGGAACGTGTCATCACGCGCGTCTTCGATGTGCCACGCGATCTGGTATGGAAAGCATTTTCCGAGTCGGAGCGCTTGCTGCACTGGTGGGGTCCGAAAGGCTTCACGATGCGTGTCGGCACCTTCGATTTCCGTCCGGGTGGCGTCTTCCACTACCGCCAGCAATCCCCCGAGGGTGTCGAGATGTGGGGCAGGTTTGTCTATCGCGAGATCGTTGCGCCGGAGCGGATCGTCTTCATCACTTCCTTCTCGGACGCGGAGGGAAATCTGGTCCGGGCCCCTTTTAGCCCCACCTGGCCGTTGGAAATCCTCAATACGTTGACGCTTTCCGAACACGAAGGCAAAACGACACTCACCTTGCGAGGCAGGCCACTGAATGCAACGGAGGCGGAGCGCACGACGTTCGATGACGCGCGCGATTCGGTGCGGCAGGGCTTAACCGGAACGTTAGATCAGCTCGCTGACTATCTGGCAAGGGCATAAGTCCCTGTGTCACCGCAAGCGACCCGACGGGGTTTACGACGCGTGAACTCGAATGCGATACCGTACGGCGACTTGGATCATCGAAGACGCGCCCATGACGCGCGCGACAGAGCAAGGAGAAACGTCCATGAGGAACGTCATTGTCTCGGAGTACGTGACACTGGACGGCGTGATGGAAGAGCCGGGTACGTGGTCCTTCCCATTCTGGAATGACGAACTGGCGAAGTACAAGTACGATGAACTGTTCGCGAGCGGCGCACTGCTCCTCGGGCGGGTGACCTATCAGGGTTTTGCAGCCGCCTGGCCAACCATGACGGACACCGGAGATTTCGGTGAAAGAATGAACAGCCTCCCCAAGTTCGTTGCGTCAACGACGTTGGATGCAGTGACGTGGAATGCGAGCCTCATCACGGGCGATGTCGCGGCAGAAGTCGCGAAACTGAAGCAGCAGTCCGGTCAGGACCTCTTACTCGCCGGCAGTGGCGACCTCGTCCACACGCTGATGCAGCACAACCTCATTGATGCGTATTGGCTCCTTGTCCACCCGATTGTTCTGGGGAGCGGAAAGCGTCTCTTTACGGACGGGATCAACACGACCCTGAGACTGGTAGAAACGAAGACGTTCAGTTCAGGAGTTGTTGCGCTCTCCTACCAGCCGGTACCACGTCCGTAAGAAGAATGGGGGCTTGACAATTGAGCGCTGGCCATCAGCGCAGATTCGGTCCAGCAACGCGCCAGTCCTCGTCGTGCGCGGGGATGCCATCTATGATCCGCCCCGCGCACGACGGTTTCCTCACGGAGGAACGATTCGAGCCGCTTGCCACATCGCGTCAACTCCAAAGCATCGGGGCAGTGCATTGTCGGGACCATTTTTTCGACAGGAAGATGCGATTGACAGGAAACCAACGCGATCAACGGATGCGGAGTGGCGCATTCTCTTCGACAGCAGCGACGGGCGTCGCGTTTCCGATATCCATCGCGGTGGTTTGGGGCGCTTCATTGACGGAGAACTGGAAAACGTCGTTGCGGGCGTAATGGCCGATCACGTCGAAGTCGAACTTCGCTTCGGCGATTGCGCCACGCGACAGGTCGGCGTACAGGATGCCCTCCGCGCCGTACAGCGGCCCCGCCAGATACTCCCCGAGGGGCGAGATGATCGCGCTGCCGCCCCGACAGAGTTCTTCGGGCGCGTCCGCGAGGTCGTCCAACCCCTCCACATCGTCGGGGTACATCGCTTTGGTCATGTACTGATTGCAACTGAGGACGTAGCAGCGCCCTTCGAGCGCGATATGTCGCATCGTCGCCTGCCATGCGTCGCGGGCGTCGGCGGTCGGCGCGAGGTAGATCTCGATCCCTTTGCGATACATCGCCATCCGGGCAAGGGGCATGTAGTTTTCCCAGCAGATCAAGCCGCCGACCTTGCCGATTTCCGTGTCGAAGACGGGCAGCGTGCTGCCATCGCCCTCACCCCAGATCAGCCGTTCCCCGGCGGTCGGTTTCAGCTTGCGGTGTGTGCCCAACAGTCGCCCATCCGGCCCGAAATATAAGAGCGTGCAGTAGAGCGTGCCACCGCTCACACGGTCCCGCTCGATCACGCCGATGGCGAGGAAGACGCCCGATTCCCGCGCCGCACGGCCCAGTGCGTCGGTCGCGGGGCCTGGCACTTCAACCGCATTCGCGTTGTAGCGCGCCCAGGTGCGCCGTCCGGCGTCTGTGCGGCTGCCGACGACGACGCCAAAACTCAATCCGCGCGGATAGGCGGGCACGAACGCCTCCGGGAAAAGAACGAGCCGCGCGCCGTTCGCCGCCGCCTCCCGCGTCAGTTGCGAAACTTTCTCTATCGTCGCCGCCCGCTCCATCACCACCGGTGCCGCTTGCACCACCGCCACCCGCACATCCGTCCATCGCTCGCTCATCTTGTCTCCTTCCCTCGCACATCTTCGGAGCGTCGAGCCACCAGGACGCCCAGAGAAAATTCAAGCACAGAGAACGCAGAGGACACAGAGGACACAGAGGACACAGAGGACACAGAGAAGAAAAAGGTACGTTTTCTCCTTTTTCCTCTGCGCTCTCTGCGTCCTCTGTGTTCTCTGTGCTTTACCCACTTCTCGGTGCCTCACCCGATTGTCGAGGCGACGGCGGCATCGGAGCGGGCGGCGGTGTCTGCGAGCATTGCCGGTTCGTCCTGCTCCTCTATCTCCAGTGGAACGCGCCCGGTGTGGATATCCCAGGCATAGGCGATGGCAACACGGAGCGCGGCGGCGAGCGGCAACGACAGGAGCGCCCCCGCGAAGCCGAGCAGCTTGCCGCCGACAATCAGCGACAAGAAGATCACGAGCGGCGGCAGCGAGAGCGTTTCGCCGTAGATGCGCGGCACGAGGATGTTGTTTTCCACCCAGACGTACACGATCATCGCGACCGCCACGATCACTCCAGCCTGCACAGACACGGAGAGCGCCGCCAGCGATAGCGGCGCGACGATCACGATGACGCCGATCACTGGAATGACATCACCCACCCCAGCGACCAGCGCGAGCGGCAGCGGGTTTGGCACACGCAAGATGAGCAGCAGGACGAATGCGAAGCCCGTAATGATCGCCGAGGTCAGCACCTGCCCCCGGATATAGCCGCCAACCACGTCCTGCAACGTGGCGAGCATGTAGCGTACATGGTGATGATATTTGCGGGGTAATTTGTCGTACACCATGCCATCAATGCGGCGGGCATCGAGGATCAGGTAGGTCGTGACGATCACGACGGTCAGCGCGGCGACAAGGAAGCTTAGTGCCGCCGTGCTGGCGCCGAGGACATGCCCGGCGAGATTGCTCGGCACTTGAATCTGGTCGAGCTGGCTGCTGAATTGCTTGTCCAGCCCGCGATCTCGGAGGAAGCCGCGCAGGCGGTCTGCCGTGGTCGGCAGGTTGGAAAGGAGGTCCGTGATCTGCGTGAAGAGCGCGGGGACGACGAGGAAGGCGACGAGCGCGGTCACGGATGTGATGACGAGCATTACCGCGAGGACGGCGACCCCACGCGGCAGGCCCGACTTCTCGATCCGCTCCACAATTGGTTCGAGCGCGGCCAGAAAGATCGCACTGACGAGCAGGAGGAGCACGATATCGAACAGCACCGTCCAAATTATATAGGCCGCGAAGACGGCGAGCGCGAAGTAGATCAGCGTCCGAAGCCGGAGATGGATCGTCACCATGCGGTTTTCCCCCTTTACTACGCGGGGGCATTGTACCGCACGCGCTCCGATCATGGGCAGTGTCGGACCATTCGTACGAACACTTTTTTCACAAACGCTCGACAGATCGTTGCGCGTATCGTAACGTACGTTCACTATTCGCGTTAAAATTGGCGTGAGAACGGTTTTTGCGGAAATGACGGAGAAACGCGTGACGGGTTCCCCAGCAAAGAGCCAACCGGCCTCCTCACAACTCAATCATTTCTCGCCCCGATTGCGCCGGTCGGTTGCTTTGTTCCTTGTCGCGGGGATCGCGCTCGGCAGTAGCCCGCTTGCTCATGCGGTCGCCGCTCCTCCCGTGCCAGCCACACCCAAAGCAGCACCGGTGCAACCGTCCGCAACCGCACACCTCACCACGCCAACGCCGACCACTGCGAAACCAACGGCATCGCCCGCCACTACACCGCTGCCGACCTCACCACTGACGGCGACCCCGACGCACGGTACCGCGTCGCCAACGCCATCCACGACCGCCGCCACGCCGAGTGCCGCAGTATCGCCGACCGCCTCAACGACGCTCCCCACGACAACGCAAACGCCGGTCTCGGCGACGCCGACCGCGACCGCCAAACCGACCGCATCCGCTACTGGGTCGTCGGTGATTACACGGCTGCTCGCGCCGACGAATATCCCTGCGACGCCGCCACCGCCGCCGGTGCCAACGCTCGATCTTTCCGGCCTGCAAATCCTTGACAATCCCGGCATCGGCGGGAACGCCCTGCTCGCCCGGACAGCCCTCCGTCACTATGGCGAATATTACCGGCCGGATGGCGTGGCGTGGGTCGGGTGGTGCGAAATGTTCGTCGGCAATGTGCTTGCAGAGGCAGGCATCCCCCATACACGGTACGAGAGCGCCATCCTCGATGCGCTTGGCGCGCCGTTGTATCGCGGCCAGGCACCGGCGGGTAGCCTCGTCTTCTTCGACCAGCGGTCGAGTCCGTACGGTCATGTCGGTATCGCACTCGGCGATGGCACGATGCTTTCCGCGCTCGGCGGCGGCGTTGTCCGCACGACATACGCGGATTGGACCTCGTATCTGGGCTGGCGCCCCTACGGCACGAGCGCGCCCAACGAGCCGCCGATCACTGTGCAATCGGTCATCTCCGCCACACTGAGTCCCGACGACCAGCCTCTCAGTTTGTTCACCGCCGACACGACCAGCCCGGACGCGCTTTTCCTCGGCATCCTCGACCATGCCACGCAGGTAGCCAACGATGCGCTGCACCGCCTTGCTCCCGCAGCGAACCAGGGTGCAGGCGGCGCGTCGTCGCTCCTGATGCCACATCAAATGACCGTGTAAAAAGCCCTACCACTCGTATTGCGGGTGGTAGGGCGCGACCTTTCCCTACCATGCGACAGGTTCTACGCGATACTCGACGCCAATTGCCGATTTGGCAGCGCCGCCCGCCGCTCGATGTACGCTACGAAGCGAACGAATGGATCGAAGCCGACCAAACGGGGCGCATCGGTGACGAAGTTGGAGATCGAGTTGATATCGTAGAGATAGAGCGCGCCGTCCCGCTCGCTTTCCAGATACTCGACGCCGCCGATATCTACCCGCGCGCTGCGGAAGATGCGCAGCACGTCGTCAACCACCCATTGTGGCGGTGTGGCGACCTCAATCCGCTTCGGCGTCTTGGCGGGCGTTTCCACCGCAGGCTGCGCGGGCGCCGCGACCAGTTCGGGAGCCTGGCAAATGTCGGCGGGGCAAAGATTGAAGCCGTCGTTGGGGTCGTTGTAGATACGGATGGCATAGAGAAACGCATCGTCCAGCGCCTCGACACGCACGATGGAGCCGCCCTGCGGCGGGTGATATTCCTGCACGACCGCCGACTGGTCAATGCCGAAGATCGGATCAAGTTCGCCATTAGCGAGCGCACTCCTGAGCTCATCCTCCGTCTCGAACCGGCGTATCAGCGCCCCACTGCCGCCGATATTGGGCTTGATGATAAGCGGGTAGGCCAATTGCCCCGCCGCCTCCGTGACTTTGCTCGTGTGATTAACGATCCGACTGCGCGGATGCGGGATACCGAGCGCAGCGAGAAGTCGCAACTGCCGCGCCTTCGACGCCTCCAGCGCGAACGGCTGCGCGCCATTGATAATCGGCACGCCAATTTCCTCGAGATACGCGAGGTACGACTGCGTCTGGAAAATCGCGCTCAGGTGATCGCGCAGATACGACGACGGGCTAACCCGGTTGACCACCAATCCGTACGGCACCGTGGGTGCGGATGGATCGAAACTGTAGGCGTCAGCCTGAATCCGCTCGTACGGCAGCCCGCGCCGATCCAATTCCGCGAAGAGTGG
>JBBSFO010000305.1:0-6347 GCA_038238655.1 Thermomicrobiales bacterium
AATTCGTGGCGCGCGGTTTCGTCATCGAGTTCCATGAGACGACGGACGGCACTGGCGACCGTGATGACATCGTCACTGCCCGACCGTGAGGCCCTCGATGGTGATGCAATCGTCTCCAAGGGTGACCTCCAACTGATACGTCCCCGGCGTAATGTCGTCGAAGGCGAAGTTCCCTACCTCGTCAATCGTTGTCTGCGCGCTTTCCCCATCGCGCAGCAACGCCACCATGCTCCCGGCGATCGCCGTCAGGTCGTCGCCGTCTCGCCAGATCAGCCCCATCAGGCTCGTCCGCCCCCGCCGCACCGGCGCGCCCATATCAAGCGTGAGCGTTACGTTGCCCGCCTGATACGTGCGCGTCGTCGCGTCGTCTGCCCCGCGCAGTCTGGCGTGCGGCGAAACGAGCGGCGGCGGCGGCAACAGCGTGGCGACGATCCGCCGCGCCCGCTCCACCGCCCCGACCGGCGGCACGGCGTCCGCCGATGCCATGAAGTCCCGCAGCATCCGCACTTCCGCCGTGCAGCGCGGACAGTCCACTACATGGGCCGCGATGTGCGTCCGCTCCGCCGGTGCAAGCAGACCGAGGTCATACTCACCAAGCAGGTGCGGCGACGGACAATCGAAGCGGTACAATCGCTCCCGGAGACGACGTTGGTTTCGTGCGTACGAGTCGGCGGCGGCGCGCAAAGCAGGATCCGCCCGGATCGCTTCGCCAATCGGCCCGGGTGCCTCATCATCTACAAATGCGATGAGGTCTTCCGGGGTAACCGCGCCAAAATTCGCACCATTCGTCACCGTCGTCCCCTTTCTCGATAACTGAACGCGGCCCGCGCCGTTTTTCGCGCATTCAATCCAGAAACCCGCGAATCCGCGCGCTGCGGCGCAGCCGGTCGAGTACATTCCGCTTGATCCGGTAGACATCGTCCACCGTCGCATACAATTGAGGATGACGCTCCTGCACCTCGCGCGGTTTCATGTCGAGCACGAAACAGTAATACGCGACCCCGCGCTCCGCTTCGCTCTGCATCTCGGCGACGATCACCGCCCAAAGAGCGCCGCCCGCCAGTTGCCCGATCGCGGCATCCGCGACATCGGGTGTCTCGACACGCTCCGCCACCCGGTCGTCGAGCGCCTCGGTATGTGCGCCTGCGCGCGTGCGCGCCTCGTCGAGCAGGACGCTGTGAGCGCAGAGTTTGAGGTAGCGCAACAGCGCCGACACACCGGGGAAATCGCCGAACCGTTCCGGCCCCACGGCGGTCCAGAAACGGTCGAAGGTGCGGTTTACCCAGTAATCGTCGTCTTCGCGCGTCGTCGCGGCGACCGGGTGCCGCCGCACCCAGGCGAGGACCATCCCCCGATATTGCGCGAACACTGCGTCCCACGCGGGCTGGTCACGGTCGCAAATTGCCCGCCGAAAGATTTCGAAGCAGAACGCATCGCGCGACAACTCGCGCCGCAGAAACCGCTCGGTCTCCTCGCGGCAGGCAATGATAAGTTTTGCGAGAGAGATACTCCGGGCCTCCATCGCTCGCGACCTTGCCCTTCCGCTCCCCAACCCATCGCGCGCGTCCGTGCGTACGCACGCGTCGCCCGATTGTTCCCCCGCAATCCGTTCACGATACTCCATACAAACCGTTCTGGCAATATTCCGCGCCAACGATGATAAGACGCCAATCATTGATGCGAAGATACAATCCACGAAAACCGCGCCCGCGCCCGTTCATTCCGATGTATGGGATACGGCAAGAAAGGAGCAACCCATGGAGACATTCGGCGATGCATTGATCGTTCAGGAGATCGTCGCGGCGGCGGGTCAGGGGCCGCTCGCACATCTGTATCACGCCCAGTGGGAAGCCCCGCAACCGGAACGGAGCCATCCGTGGCGGGGGATTGCGAGCGTATTGTCGCGGCTCGTACGGGCATTCGGCGCGATACCGACGCAACGAAAGCGGACACTTGCGGGTGGCGCGTCGTCGTAATGGACGCCACCGGCCCGACGGTGCGGCGCGCGAAAGGAAAGGGAAACATCCGATGATGGAAAATATGATCGGCGACGTCGCACGCACGATGCAGGATGACCGGCGTGCCGCAGCCGCACGCAGGACACGATTGGCCGAAGCGGAATCCATGTACGTGCCGCACGCGCAGGGTACACGGCTGCGCAAGCGTCGCGCGGCAATCGCGAAGGCGCTCCAAGCCCTCGCGATGCGCCTCGCACCGCCCCCACCGGCGACCGCACCACGCCCCACGATGGTGACAGGTGCGCAATAGTCCACGGCAACGTGCCGCACCGTCTTTCGGCGCGGCACGTTTGCGACGCCATACGAAAGAGGGATCGGCAATGATGGACCAGCGCGACAACACCCCCGCCCTGATAACACCGTACGAATGCACGCTCGCCTGGTGCATCCTCACGTTACTCGGTGCCCCCGGCACCACGCCGGGACGACCACCGACTCTACCAGATCGGTCAGGAGACTCCGCATCCGTGCCATCAGCCGATTGCCACCTGACAACACGGGAAACCGAAGTCCTCGGTCTTGTCTCCCTGGGGTTGACGAATCAGCAGGTCGCCGCACGCCTGTTTCTCAGCCGCCGCACCGTCGAGCAACACGTGTCGTCCATCTACAACCGGCTCGGCGTCTCCTCGCGCGCGGCGGCGACCCGCTTCGCGATCCTGAACAACGTGTGCTGATGAGGCAGAAAGGCATGGCGGCGACTCAGCGGCGCAGGATGTCCGGATTGACGAGGCTGCGGGGCAGTTCTCCCCGGAGCATGCGCGCCAGCTCTTCCGCGCCTTGCCGCCGACCGGAACGGATCGCTTCGTCGGAAAAGCCCGCCGAATGGGGTGTCAGGACGACGTTCTCCATCGCGAGGAGCGGGTTGTCCGGTGCCACGGGTTCACGCTCAAAGACATCGAGGCCCGCCGCCGCGATCTGCCCGGATCGCAAGGCGCGGATCATCGCCGCCTCGTCAATCACTGCTCCCCGGCCCGTGTTGATTACTGTTGCCGTCGGCTAGATCAGCCCAAATGCCCGGTCATTGAGGAGATGGCGCGTTGCGTCATTCAAGGGCGCGTGGACGGAAAGGTAGTCGCTCTGGCGCAGCAGGTCATCGAGCGGCAGCAACGCTACCCCCAACTCGGCGGCGGTGGCGACGTCCACGAACGGATCGGCGGCGATCACGCGCATCTCGACGGCCTGCGCGCGGACGGCGACATGCCGGGCGATCCGCCCGAAGGAGAGCAGCCCCAGCGTTTCGCCGTGGATCGCGGCCATCGGCGGGAACATCGGCGGGTCCCAAATGCCCCGTCGGAGGGCGTTGTCGAGCAAAACGATTTTCCGCGCGCACGCGATCATCAGGCCGATCGCGTGCGTCGCTACTTCTCGCGCGCAGAAATCCGGCACATTGGCGACGGGGATGCGGCGCGCGGAGGCTGCGACGAGGTCTATCAGATCGAACCCGACGCTCGCTGTGACGATCCCTTTGCACCGTGGCATCGCGGCAATCACGGCGGCGTTCGTCGGTAGGTGCCCGGCAAAGAGCGCGTCGGCGTCGTGGACGAGCGCGGCCAGTTCCTCCGGCGAATTGCAACGCACCGGCACAACTTCCGCGTCCGCCTCCGCGAGAATGCGCCGCTCGTCCGGCAGCGTGGATTCCGGCGCGTGCGGATAAATCGTCGTGCGGATTACTCGATAGCGCATGAATTCTCCCCTTCAGTCGTGTCATCGTTCCATCGGCACACCGATGATGCAAGCCAGTTCTCCGGCACGGGTGGCGGGGCAGGTGCGCTGCATCCAGATCGTGCCGCCCTGTGGCGCGCGGAGTTCCTGCAATCGGTCGCCAAAGATTGTGATGATCTCGCCGAGCGGATCGCCCGCCTGCACGGGAGCGCCGCACCGATGCGCGAGCCGGAGAAAGCCGGTTTCAGCGGCAAACACCGAGACGGGTCGGGATGGCGGGGCATCGTCGCGCGGGGGCGGGCCACCGGGAACCATCGCCTTGAAGCGCAGGAGATTCCACAGGCCATCGGCAAAGCGTGCCGCGTCTTCCGGGCGGCATCCCGCTTGTCCGGTCGTTTCGGTGCCGACAGTCGGGATGCCGCAACGGCTCGTTTCCGCGTTGAACATACCGATCCCGTCGTCAATCTGCCAGAGCGCCGCCCTGCCGAAGTGCCGCGCCGCTTCCTCGGACGCCGCGCGGCCCGACGACGCAACAGCGCGGTAGCCGATCAGCGGCAGATAGTTCCAGTCCTCGCTCGCGCTGTGGAAGTCCACGAACAGATCATCTGCACCGAGATTGCGCGTCACGACGTGCATCAAGTGATGGGCCAGCCGCTGCGTCGGCGAGCCGTGCGGGTCACCGGGGAAGACGCGAGCGAGGTTCAGACCGTCCAGATGCGGCGGCGTCGCGCGGGAGCGGGCCTCGTAGGCGAACACGTTGCAGACCGGGATCGCGCAATAGATACCGGCAAGCGCCGCCGGATCGAGCCGGTCGAAGACCGCGCGCACCGCCTCCTGCCCCTCGTATTCATTGCCGTGTACCGCCGCGACCGCGAGCAGCACCGGACCCGGTCGTTCCCCGGTAACGACAAGCGCGGGAATCTGCACCCTGCCGCTCAACGTCGGGAAGGCATCGAGGAGAAAGCGCGCCTTGCGCCCTGCCGGGAGCGACCGGAGATCGAAATCATCAATGGTGACGTGCGTTGGCAAAGAACCTCACCCCCGGCCCCTCACACCATCGTCCGCAGCAGCGTGCGGAGGCAGGTGGCGATCTGCTCCGCGTCGCCGTCCCGCAAGCAGTGGGTGTTGATACCGATGCCGCCGAGTTCGACATTGACGAAGATACCGGGGTCGCCGGTCGCCAGCATCTCGCGGATGGCGGGCGCGGACCAGGCCCGATCAACGGGGCGAACGACCGCGATGGGCATTGGGTAGCGCTCCGAGTCGGCGATAACTTCGCACTCCGCGTTCGGGAAATCGGCCAGTTCATGCGCGATCAGTTCCGCCTGCGCGCGGTGCGCGGCGAAATCGTCGTCGTGGTCGTGCGTCATGAAGCGGTCGAGCGCGACAGCGAGGCCGACCATCGCTTCCTTGCTCACCTTCGCCGCCCGGCCAATTCCCGCATTCGGGTTGCCGTTCATGCGCGCGGCGGCGATCAAATCCGCACGCCCGGCGAGCAGCCCGGAATCCTGCGGGCCGCGAATTCCCTTGCCGCCACTATAGATCACAAGGTCCGCGCCGCCCGCGATCCAGCGCGTCAGGTGGCTGACGGGCGGCAGCGTCGAGGCGGCATCCACGATGACCGGCACGTTGCGGGCGTGTGCGACTTCGACGACCGTCGCGAAATCGAGCGCGCCGGGGCCGATCGAGGGCGAGTCCACGAAGGCAACAGCGGCGGTGTGCTCGGAAAAAGCGGCCTCGTACTCCCATTGCTCAGTAGCGCTCGGGATGCCGATTTCCACGAGTTTCGCACCCGGTGCCCGGAACATCTGGTCATAGTTGATGCGGTGCGCGCGGTGGACGATGATCTCATTCGGCATGCCGGTCGTGTCCGGCAACCGGCGGATGCGCGCAATGTTTATGCCCGTGATGCAAGCCGCCGCTGCGAGCAGCATCCCCGCCGCTGAGCCGGATGTGACGTAGCCCGCCTCCGCCCCGGTGATCGCCGCGATCTTTTCCCCGACCGCCGCATTCAGTTCATCGAGGACGACGAACGCCCTAGACGCCTCCGCCATCGCTGCTGTCACTTCCGGCGGCATCAGCGTCCCGCCGACTGCGGTCGTCGCGCCCCGCGCATTGATGATCGTCCGCACACCGAGGCGCGCATACACATCCGTCCCCCGCTCGCTCGGTGCAGAATAGACCGTGACCATTGGTGCCTCCTTGTTGCGGGGCCTTATGTACGGCGCGATGACTGCGTCAGTGTAGCAAACCGGCAGTGACGCGCTATTCCGGTACGAGACGGGTGCGTGTCTCGGCCTCCGCTTCGACCGCCGCGCGCGTCGTAGGCACAACGAAGTACCCGTCCGCGAGATACGTTGCCACCTGATCGGCATAGTGCGGGCTGCCTGGCTGGCCGGACTGACCGGGGTAACTGATGACCCTGGTTTCGGCATCCGCACCCAGATCCGCGAGGAACCGATAGTTCGCCCCCGTCCGCGTCCCGAACACTCCCGGCGGAGAATAGTGCGCGCTGGCGACCGTGCCCGCGCCGCCCTGATGCGGCAGCGGCGGCAGATCGAAGAGCGCATGCTGGAGCGGCGTGGGGGGGGGGGGGGGGGGCCCGCCCCCGGGGGGTGGGTGCGCCCCCCCCACCCCACACCCAAAACCGGCCCCCCCCCCCCCCCC
>JBBSFO010000306.1:0-6344 GCA_038238655.1 Thermomicrobiales bacterium
GACATCCTCGTCTCCTACGTCGAGGGGCAGACGCCCTTCTCCGACCCGGCGAAGGGGACAGAGTTGACCCTCGCGATGTATAACCAGGGCGCGGGTATCGCCTTCATTGTCGCGGGTTCCTCCGGTCTGGGGCTGCTGGATGCCGGGGGCCAGGCGAAGCGGTTCACCATCGGCGTGGACTCTGACCAGTACACGATCCTGAAGGACTCCAAGCCCGATCAGGCAGCTTGGATCACCACCTCGATGCAGAAGCGAGTGGATAACTCGCTCTACCGTGCCCTGCGCCTCACGGGCGAGGAGAAGTTGAAGTACGGCGCGCCCGAAGCGCTCGGCCTCACCGATGGCGGCGTGGAATTGGCGGACAACGAGAACTACAAGAAACTCGTCCCGCAGGACGTCCGCGACAAAGTCGCCGCCAAAGCAAAAGATGTCGCCAGCGGCACAGTCAAGGTGGAGACGGCGATCAAATAGGGGAACCTCACCCCCGACCCCTCTCCATTGCGATGGAGAGGGGTGCGACCTCCGGTAGTTGGTGGGGTAGGGGGAATGATACGCACTTCGATAAGGCACCACTCACCATCGCAATGGAGCGGGGTCGGGGGTGAGGTCGGCCCATGTCCTTTGTCCTCGAAGCACGCGGGATCACGAAGCGGTACCCGAACGGGGTGCTCGCGAACGATCATGTGGATTTGCGGGTCCAGAAAGGTGAGATTCACGCGCTGGTCGGGGAGAATGGCGCGGGTAAGACGACGCTGATGAAGGCGCTCTACGGGTTGGAGCAGCCGGACAGCGGGCAGATTGTGCTCAACGGCCAGCCGACGACGATCCCGAACCCGGACGCGGCGATCCGGCACGGCATCGGCATGGTGCATCAGCACTTCATGCTCATCCCCTCGCTGACCATCGCGGAAAATATCATCCTCGGTCGCGAGCCGACGAAGCGCGGCGTGCTCGCTCAAACCGACGCCGTGCGCATCACGCGCGCGCTGAGCGAGCAATACGGGCTGCATGTGGACCCCGAGGCGCGCGTGGACGTCATTCCGGTGGGGGAGCGGCAACGCGTCGAAATCCTCAAAACGCTCTATCGCGGTGCGGAAATCCTCATTCTCGATGAACCGACCGCCGTCCTGACGCCGCAAGAAACGACCGATCTTTTCCGCGCCATCCGCTCGCTCGTTGCGCAAGGCAAGACGGTGATCTTCATTACGCACAAACTGCGCGAGGTGAAGGAAATTTCCGACAATGTCACCGTGATGCGGCGCGGCAAGGTCGTCGGCACGGTGCGCACCGCCGATGTGACGCGCGAAGAGATCGCGCAGATGATGGTCGGGCGCGCGGTATTGGATCGGACGCGCAAGGCGGCAGTGGCGCGTGGCCCACTCGTCCTGGCAGCCACGGACCTCAACTACGTCACGCCGGACGGTAAGCGCGCCCTGGCGGATGTGTCGCTCGACGCGTATGCGGGCGAAATCCTCGGTATCGCGGGGGTCGAGGGGAATGGGCAGACCGAACTGATCGAGGTGCTCGCCGGCCTGACGCTCCCAGCCGCCGGGAAGATCGTTGTCAATGGCGCGGAGATCACCGGCCTCGGCGCGCGGGGCACACGCGAGGCGGGCGTCTCACATATCCCGGAAGACCGGCTCGAACTCGGCCTCGCGGCAGATGCGAGTATCGAGGAGAATCTGATTGTTGATCGCTACTACCGCGCGCCGTTCTCGCGCGGCGGTTTCCTCAATTTCAAGGCGGAAGCGGAGAATGCGCGGCAGGCGATCGCGGACTTTGACGTGCGCACGCCGGACGCGAAGATGACGGCGCGCAGCCTTTCCGGCGGCAACATGCAGAAACTCGTCGTCGCGCGGGAACTCTCGGCGCACCCGAAGCTACTCCTCGCCGCCCAACCGACGCGCGGCATTGACATCGGCGCGACCGAACTGGTGCACCGGCAGTTGGTGGCGGCGCGCGATGCGGGTACGGCAGTCATCCTCGTTTCGGCGGACCTCGGCGAGGTCATGTCGCTTTCCGACCGCCTCGCGGTGATGTATAACGGCGAAATCGTCGCGCTCTTCACCGATGTGCCGTCGCTGACCGAGGAGGAGTTGGGCTATTACATGCTCGGTATCAAGCGACAGGAAGTAGCGAGTAACGAGTAACGAGCAACGAGTTGAAAGTACCGAGGAAGGTTGGTCTGCCTGTGAAAAGCTGGCGGTGGCATGAGGGTGCATTCCCGTCTCGTTACTCGTTACTCGTTACTCGCTACTGGAGCGAAGCGAGATGAAGCAACGGGCGGCGCTGCTCGAAGTGGCGCGGGTGGTGATCGTCGTGGCGCTGGCGCTGGCGATTAGTTTCATAGTCATCCTCATCGTTTCGCAGCAGCCGGGCGAGGCATTTAAGCAGTTCGTCACGGGCGCGGCGGGGAGCCGGAACCGGGTGAGCAACTGGCTTGTCCAGGCAACAACGATGACCTTCACCGGGCTGGCGGTCGCGCTCGTCTTTCAGGCGCGGCAGTTCTCGCTCGGTGCGGAGGGGCAACTCTACCTCGGCGCGCTGATGGCGGGTGTCATTGCGCTCCATTTCCCCGGCAACGCGGTGATCGTCGCGGCGGTTGCCTTTCTCGTCGCGGTTCTCACGGGCTTCCTCTTCGGGCTGATCCCCGGCTATCTCAAGGCGTACTTCGGCGCGAACGAGATCGTCTCGACGCTGATGCTCAATGCGATCGCAACGGCGGTCTATGCGTTCATCCTCGTGCAATTTCTCAAACCGCCCGGTGCGGGGACGAATAACTCGAAGGTCTTCGCGATTTTCGGCTCGACCGGGCGGCTCCATCCGCTGATCGCGGATACGCAGATTTCCGTCACCGCCCTGCTTGCCATTGCGGCGGCGATTTTTGTCCATGTCCTCCTCTATCGGACGACCTTCGGGTACGGTCTCAGGATGAGCGGCTTTAACCTGCGCTTCGCGGAGTACGGCGGCGTTAATACACGGCAGACGGTGATGCTGGCAATGGCGATTTCCGGTGGCATCGCGGGACTCGCGGGGGCGGGGCTGGTGCTCGGCACCTTCGGGCGGATCAATGCCGCGCCCTCCGCCGGGTACGGCTTCGATGGCATCGTCGTCGCCTTGCTCGCGCGCAACTTCCCGCTCGCCGTCATTCCCGCCGCGCTCTTCTACAGTTATCTGCGCGTCGGCGCGGACGTGATGGGGCAGAGCACAGACGTGCCGTTCGAGATGGCGAATGTCATCCAGGCGATCATCATTTTGCTCATCTCGGCGGAGGCGCTCACTCGCTGGTTGCGACGGTGGCGAATTAGCCGCGACGAACCGGAACTGCCGCCGATGTCCGCCCCTGAGACGATCACCAGCACGGCCACCGTGCCGAGAGAAGCGGCGGGATAGACGCGTTGAACCACCAATACTGCCCAGAGGGCACCCGCAAGGACACCAAGAAGAGAAGACGCATACTGGTTGGTGGTAGCAGGCTTTGCAGCCTGCCTCCCCGCCCCGGACGGCAGGCTGCAAAGCTTGCTACCACCGGAGAAAGTTCGCCCTTTATCTTTTGCCTGTTCTTGGTGTCCTTGGTGTCTTGGTGGTTCGATCCTCCCCGCCCTGGAAGGGGTTCTCAATGCAAGAAGCCCTGAAGGCGATCCTCACGTTTACGTTTATCGCGAGCGTTTTTCGGATCACGACGCCGATCCTGCTGCCCGCACTCGGCGGTTTGCTGACGGACCTCGGCGGCTCGATCAATGTCGCACTCGAAGGGATGATGCTTCTCGCGGCATTCACCGGCCCGCTCGTCTCGAACCGGACGCAGAGCAGCGTTGTCGGCATGATCGCCGGCGTTGTTGTCGCGATGCTCGCCGCCGCGCTGCTCGCGTTCGTTCATCTCAACCTCGGCGCGGACATCGTGCTGGCGGGCCTCGCGCTCAATATCTTTGCGTCGGGCGCGACGGTCTTTTTGCTCTTCAAAATCCTGCACGACAAAGGCTCCTCCAGCACGCTCGAAACGAAGAAATTGCCCTTCTGGGACATCCCGCTCCTCGATCGCATCCCCGGCGTCCGGCAAGTGATCAGTGGGCAGCACGTTCTGACCTATACCGCGTTCGTGATGATCTTTGTCGTCGCGTTCTACCTGTATCGGACGAAATGGGGATTGCGCCTGCGGGCGGTGGGTGAGAACGCAGAGGCGGCGGCGACCGCAGGCATTAGCGTCGTGCGGACACGCTACGCAGCGCTGATTCTCAGCGGTCTGTTGGCGGGGCTGGGCGGCGTCTTCCTTTCGATGGGCCAGAATGGCCAGTTCGTGCGGGACATGACGGCGGGGCGTGGTTTCATCGCCCTCGGCGCGGTGCTGCTCGGCGGGCGCACGCCGTACGGTACCGCGCTCGCCGCGTTGCTCTTCGGCGCGGCGGACGCGCTGGCGAACCAACTGAAGCCCGTCGGCGCGCTGAAGGATTACGCGCAACTCGTCTCCGTCATCCCGAATGTCATCACGATTGTCGCGCTCGTCGTCTACGCGCAGCGCCGGAAAACGCAGCAAGCCCGCCGCGCCCGTCGCTATCGCGAGCAACAAGCTCTCGCCGAACCCACCGCCCCAATCCTCGCGGCAGACGGGGACTGAAACCGATTGAACCGCATGCTGCCCAGAGGGCACCCGGCAGAGGACGCAGAGAGGGAAGAGGAGAGAAAGAAAAGATAAAAGCAAGAATGCTCCTCCCCATTTCCTCAATCCAATCTCTTTTCTCTGCGTTTCTCTGTGTCCTCTGTGCCTCTGTGGCTAGCGTTATTTGGAGGTGTGATATGGCACAGCGGGTGAATAGGGATGCGGCGCTGGTGGTGATGGATGTGGATCCGGGGCACGACGATGCGCTGGCAATGTTGCTGGCGTACGCGCGGCCGGAGATTGATCTGCGCGCGATCACGGTCGTCGCGGGGAATCAAACTTTGCCGAAGACGCTCAGGAACTGTTTGCAACTCTGCACCGTCGCGGGGATTGCCGATGTGCCGGTCGCGGCGGGGGCGGCGGTGCCGATGCTGCGGCCGCAGGAGATCGCGCCGGAAGTGCATGGTGAATCCGGGTTGGAGGGACCGCAACTGCCCGAGCCGACGATCCAGCCGGAACCGATGCATGCCGTGGACCTGATCGCGCGCGTCGTCCGGGAAAGCGACCGGCCCGTCACGCTCGTCCCGACCGGGCCGCTGACGAACATCGCGCTCTTTCTGCTCAAGTATCCCGAACTCAAAGAGCGTATCGTGCATATCTGCCTGATGGGCGGCGCGATTGCCGAGGGCAACAAGACGCCCTCCGCCGAGTTCAACATCTACGTGGACCCGGAGGCGGCGCGCATCGTCTTCAACGCCGGCCTACCGCTGACGATGATCGGGTTGGATGTGACGCACAAGGCGCTGATCACGCCCACGCATAGCCGGGAACTGCGCGAGACGGGCGGGCGGGTGGCGACGGTCGTCGCCGATCTGCTCGACTACTTCACCCTCTGGCACGACACGGTCTACCAGATGGGCGGCGCGCCGCTGCACGACCCGTGCGCGGTCGCGCAGGTCATCCAGCCCGGCATCGTCACGACGCAGTACCGCAACGTGGATATCGAAGTCCACGGTGAACTGACGGCGGGTCGGACGGTTGTGGACCTCTGGCAGGTAACGGGCAAGGAGCCGAATGTCCACGTCGGTGTGGACCTCGACACCCCCGCCTTCGTCGCGATGCTGCTCGATGCTGTGCGCAGCTACGATACTTTAGCGTAATGCGGGCTTTCCAGTCTGCATCCCGTCGTCGCTCTCGCTGACTGGAAGGCCCGCGCGACCGGCTAGCGGTTAGCGGTCGTTTCGGCGCGCCAGAGACGCACGATCATCGGGCGAATTCCTGCGTGCTCCGTACCGCGTGCCAGCGCTGGACGTTGCGGATGTGCTCCGGGTAGTGCTCGTACGTATCCCCGGCGATGATGACCCGCAGCGGCTCGCCGTCCGTCCACGGGAAGTGGTGCGCGTCGAAAATTGCCTCGTCCGGTAGTTCCTCGACCGCGCGGACGAAGGCGGCGTGCGTGCGCTCCATGTCGGCGAGCACATCGTCCAGACTGCGGCGCTGGCTTGCAGCAAAGACTTCGGCATTTATCGCCTCGATCTTCTCTGCACTGCCCACTCCCGCCCGGTGTGGCGGCTCGTTTCCGGCGAGGGCGGCGTGGAGGATGGCGAGGACGCGCGCTTCCCAGTAGGTGATGTGCGCCACTTCGTCCTTGATAGACCAGCCGCCGTGCAGGTCCGGCAGCGTCAGCTCGCGCGGTGGCGACGCGTCAATCGTCGCAGCCCACGCGCCATAACCGTCTGCAATGCGA
>JBBSFO010000307.1:0-6297 GCA_038238655.1 Thermomicrobiales bacterium
GAGCGCATCCCGTCCTGATTCAAGCCCGCTTCGGTGATGTAGATCGGGAGCCGCCCGAGGATATTCGTCGCTTGCTGATAGATTCTCCGCACGCGTTCGAGCGGATCCTGCCCCGGATAGAAGTAATTATGGACGCCCAATGCGAGCGATTCCCGGATCACGTCGGGCGGGAGGGTTGCCTTGATGTCCTTGAGCAAGCGATTCAGATAGGCGTCTTCGGTCGGCGATCCGGGCGCCATCGGCGGGATCAGACACTTTCCCCCGCGATCTCGCGTCGCTTCCACAACGGGCAAAAAGACCTCGCGGTTGAATCGTTCGGGCGAGATAGCCGCCCCTGCGAATTTCTCCTGGTCAATCTCGTTTCCCACCTGGAAGATCGGCGTCTGGATTCCCTCGTGAATCGCCAGTTGCTTATCCAACGCGTACAGAATATCGCCGAAGTTGTTGAAATGGAGCCGCGCGATGACCCGAAGCCGCGCATCCACAGCCTTTCCGAGATATTCCTCGGTCGGGAGGATGGCGGTAACGCTGGTCGCAGCCAGGTTCTTCATGTCATCGAGTTGCTGGTCTACCTTCCGTCCGCCGCCGCGATCCGGCGCCGCATGGAAACCGTGTGTGTGCAAGAGGGTCCGTGCCCCTGCGATTCCCGGCGTCGCTTCCGGACGGGGAGGTGCTGCATTCGCGTGGCCGAAGCGCGCATATGCGGCGCTCGCGGCCACACCCCCGAGAAGGAGACGCCGCGAGATACGCCGGTTGAGCAATGCGGTGCGCGCTGTGTCCATCGAGTGTCCCCTATTCCAGCGAATTCATCGTTATCGGAAATGCCTTCAAGGAACGAAACGAAAGGGAACACGCGCGTGTTCCCCACGTGCCGACGGGACCATCCTCTCATACGTTATGGGGAGATGCGTTCAAATCGCTCAAGCGAAGGCGGAATGGCGTGACGATTTTCTTCAAGGGTAGCCTCCGGACGCCGGTAGCGATCGTTCAGGCGCTCGGTGCGAGCGCGATGCGCACGTTGTGAGACGGATGATAGGTCGCCCGTTGGGGTAGCCATTCAAGACCGGTCCCCGCCGCGAGCAGTTGCGCGATACCCGCGTGCGCGACGGTCGTGGCGAGCGATTCGCCCGGACAGGCATGGACACCGGCGCCGAAGGTGAACAATCGCCGGCCTTCCCGGAAGATGTCGAAACGCTCGGGGCGCGGATTGACCAACGGGTCGCGACTCGCAGCGGCGAGGACGACGAGAATTCCATCACTACCGTGCATATCCTGCCCCGCGATCGCCCCATCGTGCGCGACGTAGCGGCGCGTGTTCTGGACCGGCGGATCGTAACGGAGGACTTCTTCGATCACGTCAGGAAGGAGGCCGGGATCGGTGACGAGCCGGGCATGTACATCGGGATGGGACGCCAGCGCCAGGAGGGTGTTCCCGATTAATCCCGCTGTCGCGTCGTACGCCTGAAAGAGGAAGCCGATCCCGTTGGTAACGACGATCTCCATATCGTCGCATCCGACGCGGCGCGCCTCCCGCGCGAGGATCGCCAGGAGCGTATCGTCCGATTCGTCCCGGAGAGTCGGTACGAGGTCGTCGAACAGCGCAAGCAGATTGCCCGCCGCAGCCGTTCCTTGCGCGACCTGCGCGGGGCCACTGCCCGGCGCGAGACAGCGCGCGAAATCGCCCGCCCACGCTGCGGTCCGGGGAGCAGGTCGTCGGGAATGCCAAGCAGACTCGCCGCGACGTAGATGGGAAGGTGGAAGGCGAAGCGGGAGAGATGGTCGGGTTCGCGCGTCGGTTCGATCTCGTCCGACAGGGAGCGTGCCCATGCGACGCTCCGCTCGGCGCCCCGGCTCGTTGGGATTGACGCCAGCGCCGCAGACACGGCACGCTTGCACGGGCAATGGCCCGCGCCGTCGTTGAAACGGACCATGTGCCCGAAGATCGTCCCGGCTGGCGAGCCGCGCAACGCGGCGGGGACCGGCTCCATCGGCGGCCGCACTCGGCAACGGTCGCTCGTCAGGACGGCCATCACGCGTCGGCGCTTGCGGCGACCCAAAGCCCCAGGGCCGCGTCGCGATAGAGCGGCCGGCGCGCAACGAGGTCTGCGTAATAGGGGTAGGGATCAGGGTGGATCACCGCCGCGATCGGATCGGCGGGGAATGTCATCATCGCTCGTCCCTTTCTCTGGGGTCTCCATGCGCCGCAGATGTGGTCGGTTCGACCGAGGGATAGTATTGCGGCGCTTCGTCGCGTTCGTACATCCCGTAGTCACGGATGATCCGTACCGCCCGACGGCGAACTGTCCCATTTTCCCTCTCGGCTGATATGTGCGCATGATTCACCTGCCATCTCACGAGTGTGGCTTCGTCCCGCCACGATGCCAGACAGAGAGCCTTGCCTGGTATCGTGATCCCGTCGTACTGCTCCCAATCAACCAGGCCGTCGGCTCCGTCGTACGCGGCTGGCGTTGGTGTAGCGGCACCCGGCGGCGTTTCGGTAATCACGACCATCTGAGCTTTCCCGACGGTCGTCGTGTCGAATCGCTCCTGCCTGAGATGCTGCCCTTCCGGCACCTGCGAATCGGCGGTGATCTCGCCGACCCGCAGGTGATAGTCCGCGAAGACTTGAGAGCGTCCCTGCTCTTGCACGCCATGGTGAACAGCGAGTGTACGCCAGCGGATCAGCGCTTTCTCGTCGCGCCAGATCGAAAGCGACAAAATACGTCCCTCGGTCTTCTGACTGGCGAATCGCTCGTTGTCAATGAACCCCTCGATCTTCAACAACTCCGGTCGCAGGAACGTGGCGAGATCGAGGTAGGTATCCATTTCCCCAGCCTTCGGCTGAACCTCGAAAATAACGGCAAACACCGGTGACCTCCCGAGCCAGACTGCTGATTGGTATTCGCGGGCTGATTCTTTGGTGCGGGACCTTGCTGACTGTTCGCGTTCGTGCTCACTTACTTTCTCTCTCAAACACTTTCTGTCAATGCCCCTACCATATAACTCAGCAACCGACCTGCTCTGCCTTTGAGGACTCGAACATCCTTTGCCTGGCAATGGTATACTGCGTCGCACCACAGCGGGGCAGACGGGGGACGGGTCATGGTCACACCGGCGCGACGGCAATATCTCGACATCAAGGCGCAGCACCCTGATGCAATCCTCTGGTTCCGTATGGGCGACTTTTATGAGATGTTCGATGAGGACGCGAAAGTCGCCGCGCAGGCGCTACACATTACCCTGACGGGTCGCCCATTCGGCAAGGACGGGCGCGTGCCGATGGCGGGTGTCCCGTATCACGCGGCGCATTCCTATCTCGCGCGGCTCTTACGGCAGGGATTCCGCGTCGCGATCTGCGAGCAAACCTCCGCGCCGGGGCGTGGCCTCGTTGATCGCGCCGTCGTGCGTGTCGTCACGCCGGGGACGGTCGCGGAACCCGCCTTGCTGCCAGCGAAAGAAAACTCCTACCTCGCCGCCCTGTGTCCCGGCCCGGCGGGTTACGGCCTCGCATATGTGGATGTGACGACAGGCGAGTTCGCCGTCACCGAGTTTGCGGACGGCGATCCCGCCGTGTGTCGTGTCGCTGTCGAAAACGATCTGCTGCGTATCGGCCCGCGCGAATGCCTCGTGCCGAAACCCGAATCGCCCGAGGACCCTGACGCCTTCCCACACGGTCAGCCGCAGACGCCCGGCCACACGACGCCGTACGACACGCGCTACTTCGGTTTGGAGACCGCGACGGACGCGTTGCGCGGCCATTTCAGCGTTGTCTCACTAGAAGCATTCGGCTGCGCACGCTCCCCGCTCGCCATCCGCGCCGCCGGGGCGATCCTCGCCTACCTCGGCGAGACGAACGCGATGCTCCTGCCTCTTCTCACCGGATTGCGCACCTACGCGACCGCCGGGACGATGCACCTCGACGCCGCGACACGCCGCAATCTGGAGTTGCACTGGACCGGTCGGACACAGACGGCGGCCCACTCCCTGCTCGGCACGCTGGACGGCACGAAGACGGCAATGGGCGGGCGTCTACTCCGCCGGATGCTCGCCCAACCGCTCACCGACCGTGCCGCCATCGAAGAGCGGCTGGACGCAGTCGAGGCATTCACGAGCCGCACGATGCTCCGAATGCAGACACTGACCCTGCTCGCGACAATCGGGGATATGGAACGCCTGACCGCCCGCACCCGCCAGGAAACCGCGACGCCGCGCGAACTGCTTGCCCTGCGCGACGCACTCCTCACCGTCCCGACGCTCGCGACGATGCTGCACGATGCGGATGCGCCCGCCCTCGACACACTCGCCGCCCATTTCGATCCCTGCACGCCAATCGCGGACCTCATTACCCGCGCCATTCTCGCTCCGGAGGGCAAAGAGGCGTCTCGCCGCATCCGCCCCGATTTCGATACCGATTTCGATCAGCTCGTCTATACGGCGGCGCATGCCCGCGAGACGATCGCGGACATGGAGACGACGGAGCGCGAGCGCACCGGCATCCGCTCCTTGAAGATCAAGTACAACTCGGTCTTCGGCTACGGGATCGAGATTTCTCGTCCCAACCTGCCGCATGTCCCCGATAACTACCGACGCACGCAGACGCTGACACATGCCGAGCGGTTCGTCACTCCGGTGTTGAAGGAGTGGGAAGCGACGATTCTCCATGCCGAGGAGCGCATCGCGGCGCGCGAAGAAGAATTGTATCGCGGCGTGCTGCGCGAGATCGGCGCGGCGGCGCCCGTGTTGCTCGGCACGGCGCGGGCGGTGGCCCAGGTAGATGTCTTTTGTGCCCTCGGCGATCGCGCTGTCCAGCATCGCTACGTCCGCCCAACGCTCGCGGACGATACGGCGCTGCGGATCGTTGCGGGGCGGCATCCGGTCGTCGAGGCATCGCTGGCGAACAGCGGCGACACATTTATCCCCAACGACACGACGCTCGATACCGAGGGACATCAACTGCTACTCCTTACCGGGCCAAATATGGCAGGTAAGAGTACCTATCTGCGGCAGGTCGCGCTGATCGTCCTGATGGCGCAGGTCGGCTCATTCGTCCCGGCGGAGTCCGCGCGCATTGGCCTTGTGGATCGCATTTTTACCCGCATCGGCGCGCAGGACGATCTCGCGGCGGGCGCGAGCACCTTTTTGGTCGAGATGATGGAGACCGCTGCCATCCTTCGCCACGCCACGCCGCGCTCGCTGATCGTCCTTGATGAGGTCGGGCGCGGCACCGGAACGGACGACGGCGTCGCCATCGCCCGCGCGGTGGTGGAAGACCTCGTTGGTCGTGTGCGAGCACGGACGCTCTTCGCCACCCACTACCACGACCTTGCGTCGGCATCGGACCGCTTTCCCGGCGTGCAGATCGCCTCCGCCGCCGTCGCCGAGGAAGACGGCGAGGTCACATTCCTTCACCGCATCACCCCCGGCGCGATGGGCAAGAGCTACGGCATCCACGTCGCCCGCCTCGCCGGCCTCCCGACCCATGTCGTTGAACGGGCGCGTGAGATTTTGAACCACAGAGAGACAGAGAACACCGAGCGGGCACAAAGAGAAGCGGAGAAAAATAGGAACGGGCAGCAGAACAATCCCTCTCAGCACGGACGACAGAACATGCGTCGGACCGCGTTGGAGGGCGTGCCACAGGATACGGACGGGATGAACAAGTTGCTGGACGACCTGACGGCGCTCGACCTCGCGCGGATGACGCCGCTGGAGGCAATTGCGATACTGGATCGCGTGCAAGAGCGTGCGCGAGTCATAGTGCGCAATGCGCGGCACGAGGTCCATAATGGACACGAGTGGACGGCGAACAATGAATAGCGAGCAATGGACAGCAGAAGTCTTCCCATCCTCGGTCCTCACTCATCATCCCGCCCAGAGGGCACCCGAAGCCCTCCCTCGGATTGCTGTCCTGCCACCCGCTGTCGCGGAGCGGATCGCGGCGGGCGAGGTGATCGAGACGCCCGCCGCCGTCGTCAAGGAACTGATCGAGAACGCGCTCGACGCCGGGGCGCGGCAGATCATCGTGGATGTGCGCGGTGGCGGGTTGGAAAGCATCCGCATCACGGACGACGGTGGCGGCATCGCAACAGATGAAGTCGCGCTCGCCTTTCAGCGCCACGCGACGAGTAAACTGCGCGCGCTGGACGATCTCTTGCACGTCCGCACGCTCGGTTTCCGGGGCGAAGCGCTCCCCGCGATTGCGGCAGTCGCCGATGTGCTCATGCACACCGCGACAGATGGCGCCGCCGCCGGGATCGTCTTGCATCTACGGCACGGCGAGATCATCGAGCAAAGCAA
>JBBSFO010000308.1:0-6294 GCA_038238655.1 Thermomicrobiales bacterium
CCCCCGCCCCCGCCCCGGCGGGGTGCGGGTGGACGCACCCCAACCCCGCCCCACCCCCCCACCCCCATACCCCCCCCGCGCCCCGCGCCCCCTGCCCCGCGGGGGTGGGGGGTGGGGGTATAGCCTTCTCCGGCTTCGGTGCGCCTTGACAGCAGGAGCCCACCGCCGTACCGTGCCGGATGCACGCTCCGGCGTGCCGTCCGTCGCCAATGCATGCACAGGGTGGGGAGGTTTGCCGATGCCCGATACGAGAGGCCGTATCGCCGGAGAAACACGCGCGCTCATCATGGACCCGAAAGATAATGTCGCCGTCGCGATTCGCGAGCTGACGGCGGGCGAAACCCTGGTCATTACGGTGCCGGATGGTTCGGAACGCGTCGTCACCACGGTTGAACCGATCCAGTTCGGTCATAAATTCTCGACCGCCGACATCGCGGAGGGCGATCAGGTAGTCAAATATGGCGAGCGAATCGGTCGCGCGACCCAATTCATCGCCGCCGGCTCACACACGCATATTCACAACATCACCAGCCAGCGCGGTCGGGGAGACCTCATCGGCCAGCATGTTGGCAGACAGGAGCAAGCGCAATGACACTGACCGCACCCGCCGCACGCGGCACAACAAAAGACGCGGAAGACCTGACAACACGCACGTTCATGGGCTATCAGCGCGCGTACAGCGGCCGCGCCGGGGTGCGGAATCTGGTACTCATCATCCCCTCCGTTGTCTGCTCCAACACGGTCGTCCAACGCATTGCACAGCAAGTGCCGGAGTGCGTCTTCGTCACGCACCAACACGGTTGCTCGCAGGTCGGCGACGATGTTGAGCAAACGCGGGCGACGCTGATCGGCTACGCGACGAACCCGAATGTTGCGGGCGTGCTCGTCGTCTCGCTCGGCTGCGAGACGATCGAGGGCGATCGCGTCGCGCAGATGATCGCGGACACTGGCCAGGATGTGGAGTTTCTTGGCATCCAGGAAAGTGGCGGCATCAAAAAGACGGTCGAACTCGGCATCGAGAAGTGCCATGCCCTGCTCGAACGGGCGAGCCGCGCCAAGCGCGAGCCGGTGCCGCTTTCCGAACTAATCCTCGCCGTGCAATGCGGCGGATCGGACGCCTTCAGCGGCATCACCGCGAACCCGGCGCTCGGCATCACCTCGGATATGCTCGTCGCGGCGGGCGGCACCGTGATGCTGGCGGAAATACCCGAATGCCTCGGCGCGGAGCACCTGCTCGCCGCGCGTGGCCGGACGCCCGAAGTCGGCGAGCAATTGGTTGCCGCCGTGCGCCGGTACGAAGAGGATGCGTTGCGGATGGGCGTGGACCTCAACAAGGGCAATCCCGCACCCGGCAACATCAAGGGCGGCCTGACGACCATCGAGGAAAAGTCCATCGGCGCAATGAAGAAAGGCGGCAGCACGCCGCTCAATGAAGTGATTGCCTACGCCCAGCCGCCCACGCAAAAGGGCCTCGTCATCATGGACACACCGGGAAACGACATCGAGAGCGTAACGGGCAACCTCGCCGGCATGGCGCAAATGGTCGTCTTTACCACTGGGCGCGGCAGCGTCACCGGCGCCGCCATCGCGCCGGTCATCAAGGTTGCGACGAACACACCGATGTACGAGAAGATGTCCGACAATATGGACATCAACTCTGGCACCGTCGTGGATGGCACCGAAACCTTGCAGGATGTTGGTCGCCGCATCTTCGAAAAGATCATTTCCGTCGCTAATGGCGAGCAAACCCGCTCCGAGGAATGGGGCTGCAACGAGTTCGGCATCAACCGCATCGGCCCATCGCTCTAACGAAGGGCCGAGGACCGAGGACTGAGGACTGAGTATCTTGCTCCCCTCTCCATCGCAATGGAGAGGGGGCTGAGGGGTGAGGTTTCCCAATGCCCGTGCTACCGATGACGACGCTTGGCAAGACCGGACTGCGCGTGACGAATCTTTGTCTCGGCGGTGCGCCGCTCGGCAATATGCCGGAAACGTTTGCCTACGACGTGCCCGAAGAACGCGCGCTGGCAACGGTGCGCGCCTTGCTCGACAGTCCGATCAACTTCATTGATACCGCCGCCTCGTATGGCGACGGCGAAGGCGAGCGCCGCATCGGCATCGTCCTCAAAGAGCGTGGCGGACTCCCCACCGGCTACATCCTCGACTCCAAGGCGGACCGCGACCTCCACTCCGGCGACTTCAGCGGCGACCAGATGCGCCGCAGCGTCGAGCGGAGCCTGCGCCTCCTCAATCTCGACCGCATCCAACTGCTGCACCTCCACGACCCGGAGCACACGACGTTCGAAGCAGCAATGGCGCCCGGTGGCCCAGTTGAAGTCCTGCAGAAGATGAAAGATGAGGGACTTGTCGAACATCTCGGTGTCGCCGGCGGGCCGATTGACATGGAAATCCGCTATGTCGAAACGGGCATCTTCGACGCGGTGATCACGCACAATCGGTATACACTGCTCGACCAAACTGCCGACCCCTTGCTGTCCATCGCGCACGAACGCGGCCTCGGCGTGCTGAATGCCGCGCCCTACGGGAGCGGCATACTCGCTAAGGGGCCGGACGCGTACCCGCGCTACCAATACCAACAAGCGCCACCGGCGATGATCGAGCAGGCGAAGCGACTCGATGCGGTCTGCCGACGTCACGGCGTTTCACTGCGCGTCGCGGCGCTCCACTTCTCGCTCCGCGATCCACGCATTCACAGCACGATCGTTGGCATGACGCGACCGGAGCGGGTACAGCAGGCCGTCGAAGATGCCCTCACGCCGGTGCCGGACGCGCTCTGGGAAGAACTGACGCCACTGATCGCCGCGTACAATGACGCGCATGGCGCATTCGAGGATACCCGATACACCCTGCCCGAAGGTCATTAGCAACGGAGGTTCGACGCGATGCCACTCTGTCATTTCACCACCTCATTCAATTCGACGCCGCGCCTCGGCTGGGCGGACCTCGGCGGCGTGTATGATCTTTCGGCATGGGAGGGCGCGGGGTTGCATTCACTGCGCGATGTGCTTGCACGCCCGCTTGCGGAAGTACGACAACTGCTCCGCGACGCGCCGTTTGACCGCTTGCCCGTCTGCACGCATACCGATGCGATTCTGCACAAGCCGCTCGACGCGCAGGAAGTGTGGGCGTGCGGTGTGACTTATCTCCGTTCCCGCGATGCCCGGATGGAGGAAAGCAGCGAGCAGAGCGTCTATGATCGCGTCTACGGCGCGGCGCGACCGGAAATCTTTTTCAAGGCGACACCGTCGCGCGTCGTCGGCCCCGGTCAACCGCTCGCCATCCGGCCGGATAGCACCTGGGATGTTCCGGAACCCGAACTCGCCCTGGTCGTCAATGCCACCGGGGAAATCGTCGGCTATACGATTGGCAACGATGTCAGCTCGCGCTCGATCGAGGGCGAAAATCCGCTCTACCTCCCGCAGGCGAAGATGTTCCGTGACTGCTGCGCGCTCGGCCCGTCCGTCGCGCTCACCGACGAGATCCCGGACGTCGGCAATCTCGCGATCACGATGACGATCACCCGTAATGGGAACGACGTGTTCCAAGGGGAATCGAACACGAATCAGATTGCCCGCCCCCTCGCGCAACTCGTTGAATACCTCGTCAAGGCAAACGATTTTCCGAACGGCGCCGTCCTGCTTACCGGCACCGGCATCGTGCCGCCGACGGACTTTACTCTCGAGGCGGGCGATATCGTCAGTATCACGATTGGCGGCATCGGCACGCTCGGCAACCCGATGTATCGAATCGGGCAGTGAGAGACGATGTCGGCGTCACTTTGAGGGCGGCGGGCTCAACCTAACCCCCGACCCCTTCCGTCACTCGGCGTGGGAAGGGGTGACTCTTCGCAATGCCGTGATGCTCCTGCACCACCCCGGTGTTTCGGTAATTCCCCTCCGCTTGCTCGCGGGAAGGGGCCGGGGTTAGGTTTCTTCGCGGCTGACGGCCACCGCCACAATCTCATCCAACCTGTGGTACACTCCACAACGATTTCGCTGAAATTCAGCGCGTTTTTCTTTCTGTCCGAACGCCAAGGGGACGACGATGGGGCGTATTGCCTTCGATCATGTGACGAAAAAATATGGCGACGTTGTCGCCGTGAACGATGTCTCTCTCGAGGCCGCCGATGGCGAGTTCCTCGTACTCGTCGGCCCATCGGGCTGCGGCAAGACGAGCGCGCTCCGCTGCCTCGCGGGGTTGGAAGAGGTCACGGACGGCACGTTGTATATTAGCGACCGCGATGTCACGTCGCTGCCACCGAAAGACCGCGATGTCGCGATGGTCTTCCAGAACTACGCGCTGTATCCGCATATGGATGTCTACGGCAACCTCGCGTTCGCGCTACGGCTCCGCAAGCAGGAGATGGCCGCAGCAGCCGCGACTGCCCCGGTGGATGAAGAAAGCAGCAATGGTTCGTCCAGCTTTTTGGGGCGGTTCTTCACCAAGAATGGGCCGTTACGCGGGGCGGATGCAGAGATTGACCGGCGCGTGCGCCATGCCGCCGAAATTCTCGATCTCACCGATCTGTTGAAGCGCCGCCCGCGCCAGCTCTCCGGCGGTCAACGGCAACGCGTCGCGCTCGGTCGGGCCATCGTTCGGGAGCCGCAGGCGTTCCTGATGGACGAACCGCTTTCCAACCTCGATACCCAACTGCGCATGCAGACGCGCGCGGAAATCCTCAAACTGCACCAGCGGCTGAAAGTCACGACGATCTACGTCACGCACGACCAGCAGGAAGCGATGACGATGGGCGACCGCCTTGCCGTCATGAAGGCGGGCGAGATTCAGCAACTCGACACGCCGCAGCGTATCTACGACCACCCGGCGAGTTTGTTCGTCGCCACCTTTATCGGTAGCCCGGCGATGAATGTCATCCCCGTGACCGTGCAGCGCAGCGGCGACCAACTGATGCTCGCGAATGGTGACTTCGCCCTGCCCGTACCTGGCCGCGTGAAGATGCGCTTGAGCGAAGCGATTGGTAGGGAAATGACGCTCGGCATCCGGCCGGAACACGTCGTACCGCTGCCGATGAGTGGCAACGGCGCGGAGGCGCAGGATCGGATGGCGGTCAATGTAGACATCGTCGAACCCCTCGGCGCGGAAGTCCTAATGTACATGTCCGGTACGGGCGGCAGGCAGATCGTCGGGCGGTTCGATCCGTCCCAGCGCGCCCGCACCGGCGACCGGCTGCATGTCGGCTTCAAGGCCGAACACTTGCACCTCTTCGACCCGGAAACCGGCAACGCGTTGATCTGAGTTCGAAGTTCGAAGTTCGAAGTTCGAGGAACCTCACTCCGAACCTCGAACTCCAAGCGATCAAGGAGAACCGATGCTTTACGAACTGCGGCACTACACGACGCCCGACACCTCCAGTCTCGGCGCACTTTCGGCGTGGTTCGGCGAGCATGTTGTACCCGAATGGACCGCACGCGGGATGCGCGTTGTTGGTTGCTGGACGGTTGCCATCGGCGGGCAGCCACGCTTCACGACGATGCTCGCGTTTGACGACGCGAATCAGCGGCAGGCGCAGTTCGGGGACTTCCGACAAAGTGACGCGTGGCGGCAGATCGAAGACCACCTCTACACCGGCAAAGCAAGTCTCGTCACCGGCATTGATACCGCACTCCTCAACCCGACAGCATATTCCCCCGATCCATTCCAGTTCATGAACGCGTCGTCCCCCGGCATTTTCGAGGAACGTATCTATCGCGGGAAGAACGGGCGCGCGTTCGCCGCCGTGAACAAGCGATTCAACGACCATACGACGCGCATCTTCGCGCAGCATGGCATTGTGCCTGTCGGCTTCTGGACGGTGGAGATCGGCGCGGATCAGCCGTCGCTCTACTATCTCCTCCGATTCGATGAGTTGGCCGACTACAATCCGCGATGGACTGCTTTTCGCAATGACCCGGAATGGCAAACGGTGCGCGCCGAATCGGAGAAGGATGGCAATATCCTGCTGCGCATTTCCAGCACAATTCTCACGCCGACGCCGTTCAGCCCGATGCAATGAATCAGGTAGCTCGCGCTACCGGAGATTCGCGACATATGCGTGCGCCCAACGGTCCGCAGCCTGGATGCTTTCCAGTGTGAGCGGACCGTCCGGTGTGTGTGCATCGAGCGCCCGCTGAGCGAGTGTTGGAATATCGAGGAAGCCGATCTCGCCGCACAGGAAACGCTCGACCGCCACCTCGTCCGCCGCGCTCAGGACGGTTGGGTAGGTGTTTCCCGCGATCCCCGCCTCGCGCGCGATCCGCAGCGACGGGAAGCGAG
>JBBSFO010000309.1:0-6283 GCA_038238655.1 Thermomicrobiales bacterium
AGCAGGCGCCCCCCCGCCGCACCCCTCCCATGACAGCACCCTCGGGTGGGCGAATGATATGCGCCTCTACAACCACGCCACCAACGGCACCGATTTGGAGTTACGCGGACACGAGGCTGGGCGCGACGGTGCGATGACCGACCGCCGAGGCGCGAAAGTGAGTTTTTCCGGCGACGATGTGCTGGACGACGACTGGGAGCGTGCCGACGCGATCAACGACGATCACATCCGCGCGCAGGCCCGGCGCGATCGTGCCACGGTCGGAAAGATCGGCGACGGCGGCGGGATTCGCGCTGATCATCGCGACCGCGTCGGGTAGGGTGGCGATGCCCGCCGCATGGAGCAAGAGCGCCGCGTGCAGCATTGAAGGCGCATGATAATCGGCGATCAGGATGTCCACGAGGCCGCGTGCGGCGAGGTCGAGCCCGCTCGCGTTGCCCGTCAGCGAGCCGCCGCGCACCACATTCGGCGCGCCGACGGAGACGTGCATCCCCAGTTCCCGCGCCCGTTCCGCCGCCTCGATTGCTACCGGGAACTCGGCCATCCGGCAGCCGAGCCGGTGCATCGCCTCCACCTTCTCGGCGCTGTCGTCGTCGTGCGAGATCAGTGTGAAGCCGCGCACGCGCGCCTCGGCGGCGAGCCGGTTGTACATCCACTCCACCGTGTGCTCGGTGTCGCGCCGGAACTGGTCGCGTTCGGCGAGCCAGGCGGCCATCCCCGCGTCGCCGGTGTCCATCGTCGCCGGCATGTAGGGCCGCACCTGTTCGAGATACTTTTCGATGTTCCGGTATTGCCCCTGCCCCGGCACATGGTCATTGAGCGAGACGATGCGCACCGGGGCGTCCTCGATGCAGGCGAGCACGCTGTCGAGCGATGCCGGTTGGCGGACATCGCAGCGGAACAGGACGTAGTGATCGAGCGAGCCGCAGCCGGACGCCGCGAAGGCGTGGATGTCGTGGCTCATCTGCACCGCGCCCTCGACCGTGCGCGCCTTCGCCGCCAGCGTCAGGAACGAGACGGCGTGAAACTGCGTCGTGATGCCCGCGCTCGCGAGCGCCCGGTCGTAGGTGAGGAGCGCGAAATCGGGGGGGAAGTTCGCATTCGGACGGGGATTGATCGCCCGCTCGTGCCCGTCGTTGTGCAGGCAGATGATCCCGGGCAGCACGAGTTTCCCCGTCGCGTCAATCACCGTCTCGTCGGCGGTTTCCGAGGCCGGATACGTCGCAGTCGTGATTTCCACAATCTGGTCACCCTCGATCACGACCGTCGCGCCGTCCCGCACCGCGTCGCGCGTGACGACGATGCCGCCCGAGAGAATTGTTCGCGTCGTCGTGCCGCGCTGTTCGTCTTCTCGCATTCCTTGTTCCTGCTCCTTACGCCGCGTTGGATGCTCCGGCGCGATATTCCGGCGGCACCGACGACCACGGCCCGACACTGCGCACCGTGCTCCGCTCCATCACCACAACGGAATCCGCGAGTGTTTCGACCACGCCGTAATCGTGGAAGATACCAACAATCGTCGTGCCGCGCGCCCGCGCCTCGCGCAGCAGCGTGACAACGCGCTCCATATTTACCCGGTCCAACGCGCTCGTCGGCTCGTCCAGCAACAGCACGTCCGTCGGGGCGACGAGCGCGCGGGCGATATTGACGCGCTGCTGCTCGCCACCGGAAAACAGCGTCGGATAGGCGTCGAACAGATCGTTCGGCAGATGCAGGCGGGCGAGCACTGCCGCCGCCTCGGCGAGCGCCGCCGCGCGCGACACACCGCGTTCGATCAGCGGTCGTGCGACGACTTCCACCGCCGTCACGCGCGGGGGCGCTGTGAGGAACTGCGCAACATAGCCGATCGTTTGCTTGCGCAGGGCGAGAATCGTATGGTCGTCCGCCGTCGCGAGATCAACGGCCTCCGCGCCGGTCGTTAGCACGATGCGACCGTCGGTCGGGAGATAGGTGCGGTAGATGCACTTGAGCAACGACGATTTCCCGCTCCCGCTCGGCCCAATAATCGCGGTTATCTGCCCGCGCGGCACGTCGAACGAGACGTCATTGAAGGCTGGGACGCGCTTGCCGTGTAGGACATGCAGGGTAAACGACTTGGTGAGATTCTCGATCCGCAGAATAGGTGATTCGTCCGTTGCTGGCACGCGGTTCTGCCCTCCGTCGCCCATGGCGTTATCCATTGATCGAACTCACCAGCAACTGTGTGTACGGGTGCTGCGGGTCTTCCAAAATCTGGTCGGTCAGTCCCGCCTCGACCACCCGCCCCTGACGCATCACGAGCGTCCGCCCCGCCAAAAGCCGGATGACGCTCAGATCGTGCGAAACGACGATCATCGCCAGCCCGGATTGCTGCTGGATGTCGCGCACCAAATCCACGACGCCCGCCTGAACGGATAGGTCGAGGCCCGTCGTCATCTCATCGAGCAGGAGCAAACGCGGCTCGTTGGCGAGCGCCTTGGCGATCTGGACGCGCTGCTGCATGCCGCCCGAAAACTGCGCCGGCAAGTCGTCCATCCGGTCGAGCGGCAGTTCGGTGCGCAGAAGCAAATCGCTCGCCCGCTCGCGGATCGCCGCGACGCGCCGCCATTCGACGGCCAGCAATCGCTCGGCAATATTGCCGCCCGCGCTGATCGTCAGCCGCAACCCCTTACGCGCATCCTGATAGACGATGCCCATCTCGAAGGCGCGCAGGCGACGGCGTTCCTGCCCGTTCGCGGTGAAGATACTGCGCTCGCCGCCGTCGAAGGCGGAGAAGTACGCTGCGCCCCCGGTCGGCGGGGCATCCTGATACAAACACGAAAGCACGGTGCTTTTGCCCGAACCGGACTCGCCGACGATGCCGAGGACTTCGCCGGCATAGAGATCGAACGAAACCTCGGCGCAGGCGACAACCGCGCCCGTTTCCGG
The DNA here is from genome assembly GCA_038238655.1 of Thermomicrobiales bacterium. Classification (GTDB taxonomy): domain Bacteria; phylum Chloroflexota; class Chloroflexia; order Thermomicrobiales; family JALYUS01; genus JALYUS01. The sequence goes on from JBBSFO010000309.1 coordinate 2,908, forward strand.
GTCAACATTGGTGCCGACATCCGGCCCGGTGCGCGCGATCGTGCCGTCATTGGGAGCGCCATAGATTTTTGCTAACCCCCGCACCGACAAGAGGGGCGCCGCAGTCCCGATCTCCTGCGTTGCCTGCAGTGTCGCCGTCATCGCGCCACCGCCCTCAGCCGCGCGACTTCCGCGTCGTCGCCGCGCTCGCGAGCGGCGAGCAGCGCGTCGCAGTAGGCGGTGTCGGAACAGCGGTAGATGCGCCCCCCGCCCTCCTGAATGATTTCGTCCATATAGACGCCCGTCGCGCTGCACCGCTGACAGACCCGCCCCGTCATCTCCTCGATGGCGAAGGGGTGGTCATCGAAATCGAGCGGGACGACATCGGTGTAGGGCGGTACGGCGTAGACGCGCTTCTCGCGCCCCGCGCCGAAGAGGGCGAGAAAGGGCGCGCGGTGCAGTTTCGGCAAATCCCAGCGCGGGATCGGGCTGGGGCTGAAGATGTGGCGGTGGTTGACCATCGCCGGATACGAGGAGGTCTTCGTGATCGCCCCGGCGTGGACGACATCTTCGTACAATGCGACCCACATCCGCGCGTAATCCTCCTCGGCGTGCATTTCGCGCGTCACTGCCTCGCTCGGCTCGACACTGCGGAGCGGTTCGGGGAAGGGCACCTGGAAGACGATCGTCTGATCCTCGCGCAAGGGTTGCTCTGGGATGCGGTGGCGGGTCTGGATGATCGTCGCCGCCTCGGTATCGGTGGTTGTTTCGAGGCCCGTCGTTCGCTCGACGAGGCGGCGGATATTGAGCGCGTTCACGCCCGCGTCCGTCCCCTGGTCAATCACCTTCAGCACATCGCCGGGGCCGACGCAGGAAAGCGTCACCTGGATACCGCCGGTGCCCCAGCCGCGTGCGATCGGCAACTCGCGCGAGCCGAACGGCACCTGATAGCCGGGGATCGCCACCGCCTTGAGGAGCGCGCGCCGAATCTCGCGCTTCGATTGCTCATCGAGGAAGGCGTAGTTGTAGGCCGGCGTTTCCGGCACGAGGTCAGCGAGTGCGCCCATGCGCCTCCTCCTGTCGCGCGTTGTGGAGGTTCTGGAAGTAGCGCATCTTGTCGAGCGAACTCTGAAAGGTGACGTAGTGCGGCAGTTTCAGATGCTCGACAAACCCCTGCGCCTCGATGCCATCAATATGGTACAGGACGAACTCGGGGTCGTGGACCGGCAACCGGTCGCTCCGCTCCATCAAGAGGCCGTCGAGGATAGACATCGCGATTGCCTTGCGTTCGTTCTGCCCGAAGACGAGGCCGTAGGCGAGCGAGAACGTGCCGTCCATCCCGCCCGCTTTGCCGTGCTCCTGCTCGCCTGTCTTGTTGATCATCTCGACTTCCGTCACTGTCACCGCGCCGACACGCACCGGGTTACCCGTGAGCGGATGCACGATACGGAAGGGCAGTTCGCCGACGCGCAGATCGCCCGGAATCGGATGGAACCCCCGCCCGCGCAACGACGAATACGCGAAGGCGACCATCCCGCCCGTTTCGCCGCGCGCCATCGTTTGTAGGCGGGCGGAACGCGGGAAGGGATAGACAAGTGAGTGGCGCGTCACATCGAACGGCTCCGTGTCCGCCCCACCCTCCGGCAACGGCGGCAGCAGCCCATCCGCCCGCAACCAACTGGAGACCTTCGGGAATGTCGGCGGGACAGGAAGCATTGCCGGTGGCACATTTCCGGCTCCCCCTTCCCGTCTCGGGAAGGGGGCTGGGGGGTTGGGCTTCCCGCCGTCCATCAGCGAGAAATCGAGCAGCCGCTGCGTGTAATCGCGTGTGCGCCCGAGCACCTGACCGCCGGGAATATCCTTGAAGGTGGAGGAGACGCGGCGGCGAATGCGCATCTCGCCGCCATCGGCGGGCAGCGTGTCGCCGATCCGGGGTAGCGTCGAGCGGAAGGCGCGCAGGAGAAATGCCGCCTCCATCGTGTCGCCCTCGGCCTGCTTGACCGCCAGTGCGGCGAGTTCGGGCGCATACAAGCTACCTTCGCCCATCGCCTGGTCCACGAGCGCCCGCTGCTGCGCGAGAATTTGCCGCACCGTCAAGGTCGGCGCGTCCGGCGAGGTTTGCTGCTCCTGCACCAGTTCCTCGGCGGCCTGGATCGCCGCCATACCGCCTTTGACTGCGACGTATCCCATGCTCTTTTACGTCCCTTCGTCGCCCGCCTCGCGGGCGATGATTGTGCACGAGCGGGGCACACACGCCACCTGACCCAGCGGATCGAGCAGTATCGCGTCCACACCCATCGGATAATCGCGGTTCGTCGCCGCAAAGCGCTGGAACTCCGCTGCCGCCAGTCCGCCCACCGTCAGGTAGCGCTCGGCCTCGATTCCCGGACCGCTCAGGGCGAGTGAGGCGGATGCATCGCCCCGCGTCGCCGCGCCTATCGCGTCAACGACGTAGATGATCGTCGCACCACGGTCGGGGTAGGCGAGCGTACCGCGTCGCAGCACCGGCCACGCGGCGGCGGGCAGCGCGCCATACGAAACGACGAACGCCGCTTCCGCGAGCGATGATCGTTGGCAACCGATTTCCAGCGCGATGCGCTGATCCAATGCCTCCACGCAATGGGTTGCCCGCATATCATCGGTGGTAGAGACGTATGTTACCTCGAAATCGAGGAGCGTCATGCAGACGGCGAACTCCGGTGGGGTATCGGGCGCGAGCGCCAGTTGATAGACCACTCCCGGCCGCGCCATCGCATCGAGCAAGGTGCGAAAGGTGCGTTGCGCCGCATGGACGGCGGCGGGCGGTGCGATCAGCGGCACGATGTCGCTCCCTTACATTGCGAAGTAACGCGGCTCGCCAGAGAAGTCTGGTGGTAGCAGGCTTTCCAGCCTGCCTCCCCGTGATGACGGCGGGCTGGAAAGCCTGCTACCACCAAATACATCCTACATCTCGTCGAACGTGACGCGCGTGCCCGCCACGGCGGCCCAGTCGGCGCGATACCCCTGCTCCGCGCGCACTTCGGCGTCGTGGAGCGCGGCGAGGATGCGCGGCGACGCGGCATGATTCGCTTCCACGGCGGCATCGCAGATTGCACCGGCCAGTGCGTGCTCGCGGGCCATCCCCTGCACCATCGCGTACCCCTGATGTCCGTCAATCGCGACCAGCGCTTCCGTGACGAGCACTTCGCCGACATTGAAGCGGATGCCCTCGACGCTTTCGCGCGCTTGCAGCATCACCATCCCGACCGTCGGGCCGCGAATGATCCGTACCGTTGTATCGGAGAGGATCGCATCGGCAAGCGGCGCGAGCAGTTCCGCTCCCGCCACCGCAATTGCTTCAAATCGTTGCTCACGGTCCACGCGTGCTCCTCGCTTCTCGGATAAAAGGATACCCGGC
>JBBSFO010000310.1:0-6279 GCA_038238655.1 Thermomicrobiales bacterium
CGAGGCACTGGTAGATCGGCAGGCCAACGCTCTGGCCGAACACGTCCCAGAGGGCGATGTCGAGTGCGGAAATCTCCCGCATTTCGGTGCCCATCGAACGATGCGTCATGTTGCTACTGAGCGACATGTAGTGCCGTTCGATGGCGCGCGGGTTCTGACCGAGCAAATACGGTGCGACAGTCTGATGGATGTACCCCGCGACCGCCGCAGAGCCGAAGCAGGTCTCGCCGAGGCCGATCAGCCCCTCGTCGGTATGGATATGCAGCCAGATCTCATTCGGATACGTCGGTGTCTCAATCGTCTCGATCCGCGTGACCTTCATTGCCCACCCTTTCACGTTCGGAGCGCCGCAAAACCCCGGGTACATCGAACCACCAAGACACTAAGAACACCAAGAAGGGAAAAAGAGAGTCCCTGTTTTCTTCTTTTGCGTTCTCTTGGTGTTCTTAGTGTCTTGGTGGTTCGACCACTCCCCCTTCAACCGTCTCCTAGCCATTCTCGCGCAGGCGCGGGTCGAGGACATCGCGCAGGCCATCGCCGAGGAAGTTGAAGCCGAGCACGACGATCATGATCGCGAGGCCCGGGAAGATCGCCATCCACGGCGACACTTCCATATACTTCCGCGCGAGATTGAGCATGCCCCCCCACGACGGTTCGGGCGGCTGCGCGCCGAGGCCGAGGAACGACAAAGCCGCCTCGCTGAGGATCGCGGTACTCAGATAGATCGTTGTCAGGACGATCACCGGCGCGAGGATGTTCGGCAGAACGTAGCGGCGAATTAGCCACGACGAGCGCGCCCCGATCACGCGCCCGGCCTCAAGATACGGCTCGCTGACCACTGCGAGCGCCGACCCGCGAATGACGCGCGCGAACGCGGGGGCGTAGACGATGCCGATGGCGATCATCGCGTTACGGCGGCTGGGGCCGAGCAGCCCGGCGATGACAATCGCGAGAATCAGGCCCGGAAAGGCGAACATAATGTCCACGAAGCGCATTGTAATCGTGTCAATGCGGCCCCCGAAATAGGCCGTGATCACGCCAACCGCCGTGCCGATGACGAGGGCGATGAGCACGGCGATAATGCCGACCTGCAACGACACCCGCGCGCCGTAAATGATCCGCGAGAGCGTGTCACGCCCCAGTTCGTCGGTGCCCATCAGATGCGCCCGGCCCGGCCCGAGGAGGCGCTTCGCCTTCTGCTCCGAAGGCGCGTACGGCGCGATCAGCGGCGCAAACAGGGCAACGAGCACGGTGAAAAGGATGATCACCGCGCCGATGATGCCAATCGGGTTGCGCCACTTGCGCGCAATGCCACTACGGCGCCGGGCGCGACCGGGCGCAGCGATCTTCGTGGGGGCGACAGTGGCGCTCATCCTAACCGTATCCGCGGGTCAACGTATGCGTACAGCAAATCCACCACCAAATTGATGACGACGAAGACCGTTGCCAGAAAGAGCACCGCCGTTTGCACGAGTGGGTAGTCGCGGTTGAAGATCGCCTGCACGATGGTATTGCCGACGCCATTGAGGCCGAAAATTACTTCCATAATCGCCGAGCCGCCCATCAGTGCGCCCAACTGGAAGCCGATGACGGTGATAACGGGGATCAGCGCGTTCCTGAGCGCGTGCCGGTAGATCACGGCCCGGTCCCGCAATCCTTTCGCGCGGGCGGTGCGGATGTAATCCTGATTGAGGACTTCGAGCATCGTCGTGCGCGTCATGCGCATGATGATCGCCATCATCTGCACGGCGATCGCGGTCGCGGGCAGGATCATCTGCGTGAGGTTGCCGAGTGGGTCGTGCAACGGATTGATGTAAATAAAGGACGGTACCCAGTGAAACGTTTTGGAGGTGAACAAGAGGATGAGCGTGGCGATCCAGAAGTTTGGGATAGACAGACCGATCAACCCAGCGACGCGTGCGCCGAAGTCGAGTCCGGTGTCCCGCCGGACGGCGGAAAGCACGCCAAGCGGGATGGCGACGAATACGGCAATTAGGATAGCGAAGCCCGCCAGTTCCAGCGTGATCGGCAGGGCGCGCACCAGCGCGCGACTGACGGATTCACCGCTCCGCAGCGAGGTGCCGAGATTGCCGCGCAAGAGATTGCCGATCCAGTGGATGTACTGGACGGGCAATGGATCCGCCAGCCCGAGGGCATGGCGAAGTTCCTCCTTCGACGCGCTATCGGCCTGCTGATCGCTCCCACTCAAAAGGACGTCCACGACATCCCCCGGCAGCAGTCGCAGCATCAGGAAAATGAGCACGCTCATCCCGACCAGCGTCGGGATGAGCAAGGAGAGACGGCGCAGGACGTACGTGCCCACCGGCGACTATCCCTCCACCCATGCTTCGCGCAGACCGGGGTTCATGTTCGTGTACGAAACGTACATATTCTTCACCCGGTTGCGCACCAACTGGAATTTGAAGGGGTTGACCGTGTACAGATTCGGCACTTCTTCGGCGATGATCTGTTGCATGCGCAGGTAGATCGGCTTGCGCTTCACCGGGTCCGCCGTGGTGAAGCCGTCGTCGAACAACTTGATCAACTCGTCGCTTTTCCAGCCGCCCTTGAATTGGGCGTCGTAGAGGCCCAGGCCGGGGTAGTAGTCGTTCAGGTACTGACTGACATCCTCCCGAACACCGCGCCCGTTCGACGCCCATTCGTACGAGCCGTCGCCGAAGACCTTAACGTACTGGCCGCCCTCGACGGGCTTGATCGTCACATTGATGCCGATCGCCTTCACGTGTTCGGCAATGATTTCCGCCGCCTGGCGAAGGTCCTGCTGCGTCGCATGCGTCTGCATCGTCACCGGGAAGCCCTGCGCGAACCCGGCGTCCGCCATCAACTTCTTCGCCCCCGCGAGGTCCTGCTTGTAGTATTTGTTCGCAAGGTCGTCCTTGGTGATCGGCCAGTCGCCGAACCCGGACGCGACGACCGGGGTCAGCTCCGCATCGCCATTGTAAATCTTGTCAATCAGGTCCTGCCGGTTGACGACCTTGTTGATCGCCTGCCGCACGCGGACATCGTTCCACGGCTTGCCGTCCCCCTTGATCGTGAAGTGGACGAGATGTGGGTTGGAGGTCAGCCCCTTCTGGAGGGCGAACGACTTGTCGTTCTTGACGGCCTGCACGGTATCCGTCGTGAAGTTGCCGCCGTCAATCGCGCCCGCGCGCAGTGCGGCAAGGCGCGACTGCTCGTCCGGGAAACCTTTGAGGGTGATATCGTCAATATATGGCAGCCCCGGCTTCCAGAAATCCGGGTTGCGCGTCAGGACAACACGATCGTTCGGGACGAACTCAACCAGTTTATACGGACCGGTGCCGATCGCCTGATTCGACGGATTGATCTTGTCGTACGCGCCCTTTTGAATGATCGGTGCATTGCCGCGCGCCATGAAACCCGGCACGGTGGGGTTCGCCGTCGGCATCGTGATCTTGACCGTGTACTTGTCCATGATCTCCGTGCTGGCGATGACCAGGCCAAAGCCCTTCTGGCCCGGCAGCGGCGGATTCACTTGCGTGTCCATCGAATACTTGACGTCCTCGGCGGTCATCTCCGTGCCGTCATGGAACTTGACGCCCTTGCGCAGATGAAAGACGTACGTGCGGTCGCTCGTCGCCTCGAAGGATTCGGCGAGGGCGGGCTTGACGTTGAGGTCCTTGTCCCATTCCAAGAGCGAATCGTACAGGAACTCGTGGCCCTGGATGATGTCGAAACTGATCAATCCATACGGAATGAGCACCGTCGGGGCCAGATCGAGCGCCCAGACGATTTTCCCACCCCGCTTGCCGGGGAGCGACGCAGCCGCGCTCGTCGCGGCGGGTGACGGTACAGCAGGCGCGCCACTCGCGGTCCCGGCGGGCGCAGCCGACGACGCGCTGGCCGTCGTCGCGACTGGTGGCGCACTCGTCGCGGAGAGCGAGGCGGGGGGTGACGGGGCGGCGCTCGCCGCGATTGCGGCCGGTGGCGAGGGAGCAGCAGTCGTCGGTTTGGCAGCCGGTGTATCCGTCGCGGTGGTATTCCCGCCACACGCCGCAAGGATCGCCGCGCCCGCCATCGTCGCCATCCCGGCGAGAACATGACGACGCGAAATCAGAATCGGCCGACCATCGGTGTACTGTGCCATCTCGATACCTCCCCTTCAGTTCCCCACAACACGATACAGCCATATTCCCGATGCTCGAACTCCACATCCCCCGAACCGAGGCCGAGGATTAGCCGACCACCACTGATCGTGTCAAACGTCTCGGCGATCTTGGCCGTCAATGCCGGGTTGCGAAAGCCGGTGCAGGTGACGAGCGTGCCGAACTCGACACGCGGGATCGCCATCGCCAGCGCCGACAGGAGCGTCCAGCATTCCCACGCACCGACCGGCGGCGCAATCGCCACCTCGTGCGGCACCGGGCGTCCGGCGGTGCTCCACAACTGCGCGCGCTTCATGTGGAGGTGATCGCCCATCCAGAGCGAATCGAACCCGACCGCCGCCGCCCGCTGCGCCATCGCCAGAATATCCTCCCATCGGTCGGCAATCGAAAGATGGAGGCCGATCTTGAGCGGTCGCTTTCGTATCGTCATTTGTGGCGCAACGGACATGCGTCGCTATCCCCTCGTTGCTTCGCTATCGCGTCAGCCAGACAAGCGGCTGCTCGATGAACTGTTTGATCCGCTTGAGGAATCGGGCGGCGGGCGCGCCATCCACGACGCGATGATCGAAGGTCAGACTGAGAGCGACCATCTTGCGCACCGCGACCGTTTCCGCCGCTTCATCCACAACGACGGGCCGCGCGACGATCCGGCCGATGCCGAGGATCGCACATTCCGGCAAGTTGATGATCGGCGTGAAGGCGTCAATGTCGTACATGCCGAGATTGGTGATCGTGAAGGTACCACCCTGCAGATCGTCACGCGCCGCTTTGCCCGCTCGCGACTGCCCGATCAGCCGGGCGGATTCCGTCGCGATTGCCTGGAGAGACTTCGCATGCGCGTCACGAATGACCGGGACGAGCAGCCCGCGCTCGGTGTCCACTGCGATGCCCATGTGTACCGCATCGTGCCGGACGATGCCGCCGTCCACGAGCGAGGAATTGAGGTCCGGGAACTCTTGCAGCGCGACGGCGACAAGCCGGGCGAACAGATCGTTGTAGGTTGGGACCGACGCGTCACCCCCCGCCAATGCGCCCGCAATATCGTCGCGCAGCCGGACGAGCGCGGTCGCGTCCACCTCGGTCGTCAACGTGACGGGTGCGGCGGTGTGCGCGCTCAGCGCCATCCGCTCGCCAATGATGCGGCGCATGCTGCTGATCGGCGTTGCCTGTGTTTCCGCGACGGGGGCGGGCGGTGCGGATGCAGCCACCGGTGGTGCGGGGACGGCAGCGGGCGTCATCCGCTCGAACGACGCCTGAACATCGCGCTCGACGATCCGCCCACCGCCACCGGTGCCGGTCAGTTTTGTCCAGTCCACCCCCAGTTCACCGGCGACCCGGATTGCACGCGGGCTGGCGGCAGGAGAAATCGAGGACTGAGGACTGGGTATCCCTACAGGAACTGAGGACTGAGGAAGGGAGGGCGGCTCGAGCGCCGCCCTTATGCCCTGTCCACTACCTGCTGCCTGCTGCGCGCCGTTTGCTGCCCGCTGCCCGCTGCCCGCTGCCTGCTCTCCCGATGGCACATTCTCCCCTTCCGCCACCAGGTAGGCGAGTATGGTGCCAACGGGCAATTCCTCGCCGACGCGGAGCGCATTGCCGGGGATACGAAGGATGCCGCTATCGAGCGATTCGACCTCGGTCGTCGCTTTGTCGCTTTCGACGAGAAAGAGATATTCCCCTTCCTTCACCTGATCGCCGTCGTGTTTGAGCCATTCCACTACCGTCCCGGCCTCCATATTCCAGCCGAGCCGGGGCATGACTATCTCTATCGCCATCGTCGCTCACTCCGTTCGCTCAGTAACGAGTAGTGAGTAACGAGTAACGAGGGGTCCTCATCGTCTCGTTACTCGCTTCTCGTTACTCGTTACTTCTCACGCTGCCAGCAAATCGCGGATCGCCTGCGCGATGGTGCGCGGGTTCGGGATGATCGCTTCCTCCAATGGCGCGCTGTACGGCACCGGCGTTTGCGCCCCCGTGAGCCGCGCGACGGGCGCGTCGAGATCATCGAAGCCGCGCTCCATCACTTGCATGCCAATCTCTGAGGCAATGCCGCACGGGCTGTAATCCTCGTCCACGACGAGCAATCGTCCCGTCTTGTGGACGGACGCGAGGATCGTCTCGATGTCGAGCGGCA
>JBBSFO010000311.1:0-6274 GCA_038238655.1 Thermomicrobiales bacterium
CGCCCCGAACGGTTTCCTCCATGCTGCAACGGTTGTTGCCCTCGCGGACACGGCCTGCGGCTTCGGCGCGGCGGCAAACCTGCCGGAAGGAGGACGCGGTTTCACGACTATCGAATTGAAGACAAACTTTCTTGGCACGGCGCATGAAGGGACGATTACCTGCGTGGCGACACTCGTGCACGGCGGGCGCACGACGCAGGTCTGGGACGCGACGGTCAAGAACGCCGCCGGACAAACGATGGCCTTGTTCCGCTGCACGCAGATGATCCTGTACCCGCGAACAGGATAGGAGACATGTCTCGCTATGACGGGACAGCGACATCGTTGAAGACCCGGTGGCGGCGGCCTTTAGCCTGTCCGCAGGGTTCGGCAGGCTAACGCCCGCCGCCACCGATACCCTGCCTGCTTTCGTGCTCACTAGGAAAATGCGACCAGGCGCGGCATACTGATTGAGTAGGGCATCACACGACGAGAAAGGAAATGCACATGGAACTTGGGATGGTCGGGTTGGGGCGCATGGGCGGAAACATGGTGCGGCGGCTGATGCAAGGGGGACATACCTGCGTTGGCTTCGCCCGGAACCCGAAGACGCGGCAGGAGTTCGTCGCGTATGGCATGGTCGAGGGTACATCGCTCGCAGACCTCGTCGGGAAACTCGCCAAACCGCGCGTCGTTTGGCTGATGGTTCCTGCGGCTACCGTGGACCAGACGCTGGAGCAATTGTTGCCGCTACTGGACAAAGACGATATCGTCGTTGACGGCGGCAACTCGTACTACCACGACGACATCCGCCGTGCCGCCGAATTGAAGCCGAAGGGCATCCACTATGTAGATGTCGGCACGAGCGGTGGCGTCTGGGGCTTGGAGCGCGGCTACTGCCTGATGATCGGCGGCGAGAACGCGACGGTGAAACGCCTCGATCCGATCTTCGCGACGCTTGCCCCCGGCATTGACGCTGCACCGCGCACGCCCGGCCGGGAAAAGGTCGGCGGTACTTCCGAGCAGGGCTACCTCCATTGCGGGCCGAACGGTGCGGGCCACTTCGTCAAAATGGTCCACAACGGTATCGAGTATGGCCTGATGGCGGCGTATGCCGAGGGACTCAATATCCTGCATCATGCCAATGTCGGCAACACGCAGCGCACGGTGGACGCCGAAACGACGCCGCTCCGGCACCCCGAACACTACCAGTACGACATCAACATCGGTGAGGTCACGGAACTCTGGCGGCGCGGCAGTGTTGTTGCCTCGTGGCTGCTCGATCTCACCGCCGGCGCGCTACTGGAAAGTCCGCAACTGGACAAATTCGGTGGCCGTGTCTCTGATTCCGGCGAGGGACGCTGGACAATTACCGCAGCGATTGACGAGTCCGTGCCCGCGCCCGTCTTGAGCGCGGCGCTCTATGCCCGGTTCAGCTCGCGCGGCGAGTCGGATTTCGCGAACAAGGTGCAGTCCGCGATGCGCTACGCATTCGGCGGGCACCTGGAGAAGGAAGCCGATCAGAAGGGAGGTTAACCGTGGCCGCGCCGCGTACCGACGCGCTCGTTTTCTTCGGTGCCACGGGCGATCTCGCCTTCAAGCAGATTTTCCCCGCCTTGCAGGCGATGATTCGGCACGACCATCTCGATGTGCCGGTCATCGGGGTGGCGCGCCGCGAGCAGACCGCCGACCAACTCCGCACGCGCGTCCACGACAGCCTGACGCAGCATGGCGGCGTCAATAAAGATGCGTTCGCGAAACTGATGTCATTGCTTTCCTACGTCTCGGGCGACTACGGCGATCCGGGGACATACAAGAAACTGAAACAAACCCTCGGCGACGCGAAGCACCCGCTGCATTATCTGGCAGTGCCGCCGAGCATGTTCGAGCCGGTGATCGAAGGGCTGGCGAAGTCCGGCTGCGCGACGGGTGGCCGGGTGGTGATCGAAAAACCTTTCGGGCACGACCTTGCCTCCGCTCAGGAACTGAACAAGGTGCTACTCTCCGCCTTCCCGGAGTCGGGGATTTTCCGCATTGACCATTACCTCGGCAAAGAGCCGGTGCAGAATCTGCTCTATTTCCGGTTCGCCAACTCCTTCCTCGAACCGATCTGGAACCGCAACTACATTGACAGCGTGCAGATCACGATGGCGGAGCAGTTCGATGTGGCCGACCGCGGTGCGTTCTACGACGAAACGGGCGCAATTCGCGATGTCGTGCAGAATCACATGCTGCAAGTCACCGCACTCCTCGCGATGGAGCCGCCAATCAGCGGCGGCCACGAGGCGATCCGCGACGAAACGACCAAGGTCTTCAAGGCGATGATCCCGCTCGCGCCCGCCGATGTCGTGCGCGGGCAATACAAGGGATACCGGCAGACGGAAGGCGTCGCGGCGGACTCGCAGGTCGAAACCTTCGCCGCCGTTCGACTCCACCTCGACCTGTGGCGGTGGGCGGGCGTGCCATTCTACATCCGGGCCGGGAAATGCCTGCCGGTGACGACGACCGAGGTGGTGGTCGAGCTGAAGCGACCGCCGCAGACGGTCTTCGCGGAAACCCTTTCCGGTCACCCGAATCACTTCCGCTTCCGCCTCAGCCCCGATGTCGTGATGGCGCTCAACGCGCGGGTCAAAGTACCGGGCGAAGCGATGATCGGCGAGGATGTGGAACTGATCGCGCGCGACACGCCCGGTGCCGACGATATGGCCCCTTACGAGCGACTGCTCGGCGACGCGATGCGCGGCGATCCGACCCTGTTCGCGCGGGAGGACGCCATCGAAGCCGCCTGGCGCATCGTGGACCCGATCCTCGGCAACGCGACGCCCGTCCACGAATATGACCCGCAGACGTGGGGGCCAACCGATGCGGAGCAACTGATCGCACTCGATGGCGGCTGGCACAACCCGACAACGGAGTTGACGTGATGGGGATTTGCCCACCCCCGGCCCCTCCCGAAGCGGGAGGGGAGCACATCGGGGCAGCCGCGCGTTCCTCTTCTATCGGGGAACCGATCCGTTCTCTCGCTCCCCTCCCGTATCGGGAGGGGCTGGGGGTGGGTTTATGACCGCGCCACACCGGGTTGTCTTTCTTTTCGACGTGGATAACACGCTGCTCGACAACGACCATGTGACCGCCGATCTCCGGCGCTACCTCGAACGCGAGGTCGGCGTGGAGCGGAATGCGCGGTACTGGGCGATCTTCGAGGAACTGCGCTCCGAACTCGGCTATGCCGACTACCTCGGCGCGCTCCAGCGCTATCGCGGTGAGTATCCGCGCGATCCGCATATCCTCGCCGTGTCGGCGTATCTCATCAATTACCCGTTTGCCAACCGGCTTTTCCCCAATGCACTCGATGTGCTGGAGATGTGCCGCGCCTGGGGGCCAACCGTCGTGCTGTCGGACGGCGATGTTGTCTTCCAACCGCGCAAGATCGAACGTTCCGCCATTTGGGACGCCGTCGGTGGCGATGTGCTCATCTACATCCACAAAGAGCATGAACTGGACGATGTCGAGCGGCGCTATCCGGCGGAGCATTATGTCCTGGTGGATGACAAGGTGCGCATTCTCGCGGCGGTGAAGGAAATCTGGGGCGATCGCCTGTCGACGGTCTTCCCGAAACAGGGACACTACGCGCACGATCCGCAGGAGGTCGCCAAGTACCCGGCGGCGGACATCACGGTCGAGCGTATCGGCGATTTGTTGGCGTACGACTTACCCGCATTTCTCGGCACCCGCCCCGAACGTGTGTGACATTGGTAGCGCAGGCAGGAAAGTCTGTGTTACTGAGCATTCCGAAGGAGGAAGCGATGACCGCGACCGCGAATCCGACACCGCTCACCGAGCGTCCGGAGTGGCAGGCGCTCCAGACCCACTACAACTACATGCGCGATGTCCACTTGCGCAGGTTGTTCGATGATGACTCGGAGCGCGGTTCGCGGATGATCGTGGAGGACATCGGCATCTACTACGACTACTCCAAGAACCGCATCACGGACGAGACGATCCGCCTGCTCCTACAACTCGCCGAAAGCGCCGGGCTGCGCGGGCGGATTGACGCGATGTTCGCGGGCGAGAAGATCAATATCACTGAAGGGCGCGCCGTCCTCCACACCGCCCTGCGCGCTCCGCGCGACGCGACGATCATGGTGGATGGCGAGAATGTCGTGCCCGCCGTCCATGCGGTGCTGGATAAGATGGCCGACTTCGCGGAGCGGGCCCGTAGCGGCGCGTGGACGGGTTATACCGGCAAGCGCATCAGGAACGTCATCAACATCGGCATCGGCGGCTCCGACCTCGGCCCGGTGATGGCGTACGAGGCGCTGCGGCACTATAGCGACCGCGCGATGACCTTCCGCTTTGTTTCGAATGTGGACGGCACCGACATGGCGGAGGCGACGCGCGACCTCGACCCCGCCGAAACGCTCTTCATCGTCTCCTCTAAGACCTTCACGACGCTTGAAACGCTGACCAATGCCCACAGCGCGCGCGACTGGTGCCTTGCTGCCCTGCACGACGATGCGGCGATTGCGAAGCACTTCGTTGCGGTCTCCACGAATACGCAGGAGGTAGCGAAGTTCGGCATAGACACCGCAAATATGTTCGGCTTCTGGGACTGGGTCGGCGGGCGATATTCGATGGACGCTGCAATTGGCCTTTCGACGATGATCGCGATTGGTCCCGACAACTTCCGCCAGATGCTCGCCGGGTTCCACGCGATGGACGAGCATTTCCGCACCGCGCCGTTCGAGCGCAACCTGCCCGTCCTGATGGGCCTGCTCACTGTCTGGTACGCTGACTTCTTCGGCGCGCAGACCGTCGCGGTACTGCCATACGACCAATATCTGAAACGCTTCCCGGCCTACCTGCAACAACTGACGATGGAATCGAACGGCAAGTCGGTGGACCTGCAGGGACACCGCGTGAACTACGACACCGCCCCGATCTTCTGGGGCGAGCCGGGCACGAACGGCCAGCACTCCTTTTATCAGTTGATCCATCAGGGTACGCGGCTGATCCCCTGCGATTTCATCGGCTTCGATCAAACGCTCAACCCGCTCGGCAACCATCACGACCTGCTGATGGCGAATGTCTTCGCGCAGACCGAGGCACTGGCCTTCGGTAAGACGCCGGAGCAGGTAAAGGCCGAGGGAAACCCAGACTGGCTCGTCCCGCACCGGACCTTCGAGGGCAACCGCCCGTCGAACACCCTGCTCGCGGAGCGATTGACGCCGGAGATGCTCGGCAAACTCGTCGCGCTCTACGAGCATAGCGTCTTCACGCAGGGCACAATCTGGAACATCAACTCGTTCGATCAGTGGGGCGTTGAACTCGGCAAGGCGCTCGCGCAGCGTATCATTCCCGAACTCGAATCGCCGGACGAACCGCATCTCATGCACGACAGTTCGACCAACACCCTTATCCGCCGCTACCGGGCGCAGAAAGCGAAATGAACGAAGATGAGCAGAGAGGACACAGAGGACACAGAGAACACAAAGCGGGAGCGTCTTTCTTTTTTTTCTTCTCGGTGCCCTCTGTGTCCTCTGCGTCCTCTCTGCTCGGTCTCTCCTCTATCTTGGCGGTTCGTGAAAGGAGCCAGACATGGGCGCACCGACCGGCACTGTCCACATGACGCGGGGGAAGTTTGACGGGATCAATGCAGTCGCGAACGATCAGGGGGTGATCGCGGCGGCGGCGATGGATCAACGCGGTTCGCTGCGGAAGACAATTGCTAAGGCGAAGGGCGCCGACGACGTTGAAGCGGCGGAACTGAGCGAGTTCAAGGCCATCGTTAGCGAAGTGCTCACGCCGTATGCCAGCGCAATCCTGCTCGACCCGGAGTATGGGCTGGACGCGATGAAGCGGCGGGCGAAGAATGCGGGCGTCCTGCTCGCCTACGAAGAAACGGGTTACGACGCGACGGTCAAGGGCCGCCTACCGGATTTGCTGCCCGACTGGTCGGTGCGGCGGCTCAAGGAGGTCGGCGCGGACGTCATCAAGATTCTCTTGTACTACGATCCCGATGACGACGAGAAGATCAACACGATCAAGCACGCCTTTATCGAGCGGGTCGGGGCGGAATGCCGTGCGAACGACATTCCCTTCTTCCTCGAACCGCTCGCCTACAGCGATGCGCTCGGCGACGAAAAGGGATTCGCCTTCGCGAAAGCAAAGCCAGACAAAGTGACGAAGTATATGCGCGAGTTCTCGCAGCCGCGCTATGGCGTGGATGTGCTGAAAGTCGAGGTGCCCGTCAATATGCGCTACGTCGCGGGGACGGACGCGAACACGGACGGGC
>JBBSFO010000312.1:0-6266 GCA_038238655.1 Thermomicrobiales bacterium
ATAATCGTGATCAATATGCGCCAGCGGGCATTCCGACCCGGCGTGATTCGTCACCTTATCGAGGATGACGCGGATACCGTGGCCGTGGCAGGCGTCAATTAGCCGCTTGAGGTCGCCGGGATCGCCGTATGCCGTTTCGGGGGCATAGAAATACTTGGGCAGGTAGCCCCAATAATCGCCCGCCGTCTCCTGTACGGGCATCAGTTCAATCGCCGTAATGCCGAGATCGGCGAGATAGGGTAGTTTGGCAACGACATCGTCGTAGCGTCCCTTACCGTCATCACCATCGCCGCCCGTGAAATCACCGACGTGGAGTTCATAGATGACGAGCATATCGTTCGGCGGCAGCGGCACATCATCGTGCTCCCAGACATACTCGTCCCCCACGACGCCGACGACGCCATCACGCACGACAATCACCGCACAGTCGGTCTCCCCATCCGCGCCCTCAACCGTGGCCGGCGCGATATCGCGCGCCCACGGATCGGCGATCTCGCGCCATTCACCGGGGAAAAACCACGAATTGGAGATGACGCGCAGCCGGTAACGATGTGTCCCTTCGGGAAGATCGAGCGCGACTCGGAAGACATGGTCGTCGCCCTTCTCCATCGGATGCTCGCGCCAGTTGTCCCATGAGCCGATCAGAATCGCCGCGTCGTTGTAGGGTGCGAGGAGGGAGAAGGTGTGGGAAACGGTCGTGGCATCGGTCACGGCTTGTCCTTTGCATTTCGGGCGAATGATAGTGGCATCGAACTGCGGAGCTACTATCGGATTGATACCACAAAAAGGCCGGGACGTATGCCCCGGCCTTCAATATAGGTAATCGCGCTGTTAGTTCTTGACTTTGTCCTTGATGTCGCTGACGGCATCTTTCACCGTACCAACAACACCCTGGCCCTTGCCTTTGGCTTGATCCATCTTTCCTTCGGCAGCGACCTCTTCGTTCCCAGTCTCCTGCCCATACGCCTCTTTGGCGCCGCCCTTCACTTCGTTGACTTTGCCCTTTACTTTGTCGCCGAGACCACTCATCGTCGTTTCCCTTCACGATTGGAGGGGCCTGATTGCTCCTCCTAAGGATAAGAACTGTCCCAAACACTTCCTACGCAAACTCCGTGCCACCTGTCGAGAAGCCGGGTGTACGTACAGCAAAGCGAGTAGCACGGTACGGAGTGAAGATTTCTGAATGGTTGACGAACGCCCGGCCATCGTGTATTTCTAACTGGACATAATACGATTCGCGCGAGGGGGATGTTGGCAGATGCGACGACGAGCGATATTGGCGGGGATTGCGGGAGCGGCAGCGACAGTATTGGCGCAGCAGATCGGCGTGCTCGCTCAGCCAGTGATACCGGGTGATGATGACGGGGCGACTGCGCCTCCGCCCCAACCACCGCAGAACGATCCGCCCGTCGCACCTGCCGCTCCCGTTGCACCGGCTGCACCTGCCGCACCCGTCGCACCCGCGAAGCCGGTCGCGACGAAGCCGGACCTCAGCGACCCGAAATACAGTCCAAATGCGTACCCGCCATTGAAGAAGGTCCTCGACGGCCCACCGAAGTCGGGTGAGTTCGCACTGACCGCTGACGACCTCAATCTGCGAGTCAATCCTTCCTACAACAGCGATGTTGTCACAGTCATCCCCGGTGGGAGTCAGGTGACCATCGAAGGAAAGGTGAAGGACGGCTTTTTCCCGCTCAACTTCCAGTCCGGTTTTGGCTGGGCGGACGGCAAGTTTTTGCAGCGCCTCGCCCCGGAAATCGCCCAGCCAATCGGCGTTGGCACGTTGACTGAAAGCACGCCGATTTATGAAGCACCGGACCAGAACGGCAAGCAGATCACGAACTGGACGGCCGGCATGCAGGTAACGTACTTCGCCGAAGTGGACGGCACCCAATATAAAGGAACGAAGCGCTGGTACAAGGTGCTCACAAACCCCGACCGGTATGTCCCCACCTGGTCCATCTTCGGCACGCCAACGCCGGGGCTGCAAGAGCCATCCCCCCTGCCGAAGGCCGGCCCGCTCGCCTGGACCGGGCGGCTCCAAAGCGGCGCGAATCTGCGCGTCGGCCCCGGCACGACGCATCAGGTCGCCAAGTCGTGGGGCGCGGGGCGGCGCGTGCTCGTTTCTGCCGAGGTGACGGGCGAGCTGTACGCAGGCTCAACGAAGTGGTATCAAGTCGCCGCGCCGCCGGAGCAGAGCCTTTTCCTGCATTCCAGTTTCGTCACGAAAGAGGCGGACATTCTCCGTGTAGACAAACCAGCGTACACGGGTCGCTGGATTGATGTAGACCTCGCGAACCAGGTGCTGACCGCATACTACGGCGCGCAACCGCTCATGGTGGCACAAACAGCCAGCGGTACCAACAAGAATCCGACGGACAAGGGCACGTATCCGACCTTCTGGCGACTCGCCTCCCAGCGCATGCAAGGCGACAATCTCTTTGCTGGCGATTACTACAATCTCGACGCCGTTCCCTATATCTCGTATTTCCACCCAAGCGGCGAAGCGATTCACGGCGCGTACTGGCACGACAACTTCGGCACGCAACTCTCACATGGCTGCGTGAATGCCTCGCTACCCACCGCTCAATGGGTACTCACCTGGGCACCGCTCGGCACGCAAGTCGTCGTGCATTAGGGGGTACCTCACCCCCGGCCCCCCTCCATTCCTTGTCAGCAATAGAGAGGGGAGAAAATGCGGGGAGCGCCGTATCCGTTCTTTCGACACTCGATCGTCCTGTATCCCTCCCCTCTCTCCTTTGCTTGGCAGCAAAGGAGAGAGGGGCCGGGGGTGAGGTTCCCTACGCAATCGTCTGCGGTGTGCCCGGTGAGCGAATGAGCAGGAAGGGGCCGGGGGAGCGGGCGAGGATTTTGTTGCTCACGCTGCCTGCCCACGCGCCGCCCATCCCCGCACGACCATGCGTCGCCATGACGATTAAGTCTGCGTGGGCGCGCTTCGCCTGACTGAGGATTGCCGTCGCCGGGTCGTCCCGCGCGATGCTAGTTTCGACCGAGATGCCCTCCGCCGTCAAATGGCTCGCGAGTGTATTCAAGTACACGACCGCTTCGCTGCCCGCGCTTTCCAGCAGCTCCGCCGTCACCTTCGGACTGAAACGGGCGATGCTGGACATCGCGCCGGAAAGCGAGCCGACCGTCGGCACAACGAGGACGAGGTGCAGCGCGCCACCCATCGCCCGCGCCAGGTTCGCGGCAAGCGGCAGAGCGGTTTCGGCGTCCGGCGTGCCATCGAGCGGCAGCAGAATCTGCTTCAGCATTGGGGGGCGTGGCTCCGTCCCGGCGGTCGGCAGGACCATCAGCACCGGTGCGACGCCGACCGCGAGGACCTTCTGCGCAATGCTGCCGAAGAGCCAGCGACCGAGGCCGCTCCGGCCATGCGCGCACAGGACGACGAGATCGCTCTTCATCTCCGCCGCGTGGTCCACGATGCGGCCCGCCGTGTCGTTGCCCTCGTTCGTGTCCACATGCGTGTCCACGGTAATGCCTTCGACGCGGAACCGGTCGGCGATCTCGTTGAGGTACGCCTCCGCCTCCGATACCGTCCGCAAGTGGCGTGCACCATGTACCGATGAGGGTGCGCCCCGCTCGATCAGGTGCATCAGCGTGACATGCGCGCGGTCACCGGAACCATGCGCCAGCGTGCGGACATAAGGAAGGGTCGTTTCCGCCAACCCGGAGCCATCGAGCGGGACGAGCAGATGTGAGAACATCGGTTACCCCCCGAGGAAGGTTTGGTACAAGAGGAAGCCATTGAGCGCGATGATCACCCCGGCAACGAGAGAGATGGTGGCGGTCGTCGCCGGGCGGTTCACGAGCGCTCCCATAATATCGCGCCGTCGCGTGAAGAGCACCAGCGGCACGAGGGCGAACGGGATGCCGAACGAGAGCACTACCTGGCTGATAATCAGCGTCCGCGTCGCGTCGAGGCCGATGGCAATGACGACGATCGAGGGCGCCATCGTCACGATCCGCCGCACCCAGATCGGGATATGCCGGTGCAAGAAGCCCTGCATGATGATCTGCCCGCTCATCGTTCCGACTGCCGACGACGAAAGGCCGGAGAAGACGAGCGAGATCGCGAAGATCACGCCCGCGCTGCTGCCGAGGATCGGTTCGAGTGTCTTGTGCGCGTCCACGATCGCGTCAATGTGAGTGAATCCATGTGCGTTGAACGTCGCAGCGGCCATCAGGAGCATCGCCACATTGATGAAGCCCGCGATGCCCATCGCGATCCCGACATCGAGTATCTCGAACCGGAAGAGCCGCCGCGCTTCGCCCGCGTTCTTCGGCGTGATGCGGTGCTGCGTCAGCGCGGAATGGAGGTAGATGACGTGCGGCATCACCGTCGCGCCGAGGATGCCAACGGCGAGCAGCACGCTCTCGGTGCCGTCGAACTTCGGCGGTAGGAAACTCCGCCCGACCTGCCCGAAATCCGGCTTGCCGAGCGCGGTTTCGAGGATGTAGCAGAGCGCGATGATGCCGACCATCGCCGTAATGACTGCCTCCATCGGGCGGAAGCCGTACCGCTCCAATCCGAGAATCAAGAAGGTCGCAATGGCGGTAATCAGCCCGGCGGGCAGGAGAGGAATATGAAAGAGCAGGTTGAAACCGAGCGCCGCGCCGAGAAATTCGGCCAGATCGGTCGCGATGGCGACCAGTTCCGCGAAGACCCACAGCCCGATCACGACGGGCGGCGGGAAGTGCGCGCGACACATTTCCGGCAGGCTGAAACCCGTCGCGATACCGAGCTTCGCCGAAAGGGACTGAATCAGCATCGCCATCAGATTGCTGACGACAATCACCCAGACGAGCAGGTAGCCGAACTGCGCACCGGCGGCGATATTTGTCGCGAAATTGCCGGGATCCATGTAGGCAATACAGGCGATAAACGCGGGGCCAAGAAACGGGAGGATGCGCCCCAGCCCTCGTTTCTTGCTCCGTCCTTCAAGCACCAGCGTGCCGGATGCCGCCGTCTGTGTGGATGTGGTGCCGGTGACGGTTGCCGTCGCCGTAGCTGAGGCGGGGGTGCGTGTGAGGAGCGAATCATGTTCCCGCATCAGGCGCTACTCTCCTTATGATTTCTCCCCTTCCCTCCAGAGGAAGAGGGCAGGGAGTTCGGCATGCCGACCGAAACCGCGTGCATTACTGTCTCGCCGAGGGCATGCTCGCTGCCGCCGACGCGAATGTGGAGCGGGCCACCAAACGGCGCTTTCGCCAACACCTCCACCGTCGCGCCCGGTACAAGGCCGAGGTCCGCGACATAGGTGAGGAGCGCGGCGTCCTCGTCGGCCACTTCCGCGACCGTCACCGTGCTGCCTGGCGCGACATGCCAGAGCCGCTGCGTCGCCGGGGCGATGATGATGCCCTCTTTGGTCGGGATTGGCGCGCCGTGCGGGTCGGTCGTCGGGTAGCCGAGCGCGGCATCGAGTCGGGCTTCGAGGTCCTCGGAAAGCGCGTGCTCCAGCCGGTCTGCCTCCGCATGCACCTGCTCCCACGGTACACCGAGCCGATCGCGCAGATACGTTTCCAGCAGCCGGTGATGGCGCAAAACTTCGAGCGCGACTTTCTCGCCCGTCGCCGTCAGCGCGACGCCGTGATACGGGCTATGCGTGACGAGGCCGCGCTCCGCCAATTTCTTCACCATATTCGTCGCCGACGCACAGGAAAACCCGAGCCATTCCGCCAATGCGGCCGGCCCCGTCCGCTCCTTCTCCTCGCCGCGCGTCAGGTGATAGATCGCCTTCAGGTAATCCTGTTCAGATTGAGATGGAACCAACTCCGGCATCGTCGCTCCTCAAAGAACAAATTTAGCTATGGCTAAATCATAAATCACCAAGGCGATGATGTCAAGACAAAGAGCCGATTAGACTTGACGGATGGTATACCGTTCAGTACGATATGTACGATATGTACAAACCGAAGGATGAGGGTGGAGTTG
The DNA here is from genome assembly GCA_038238655.1 of Thermomicrobiales bacterium. Classification (GTDB taxonomy): domain Bacteria; phylum Chloroflexota; class Chloroflexia; order Thermomicrobiales; family JALYUS01; genus JALYUS01. The sequence continues at coordinate 5,957 of JBBSFO010000312.1, forward strand.
TATGCCTCCTGATAACGAAATGATTGCCACGATACCGTTGAGTGAGGCGCGTTCCCGACTCAGCGCGCTCTATGACGCGGCAGTGGATGCCGGAAAACCGGTTGGTATCCATCGTCGCGGCGACGCGGATGCGGTGCTGCTGGCGCGTGATCAACTGCGCGATCTCGTTGGCACGTATATCAGCCATGTGCATGTCATCCCCGAAGACGAAGCGGGCGGCTACACGCTCTGGATTGATGAGTTGAATTTCGGTGAATACGGTGAAACCCTGCCCGCCGCGCGCGATGCGCTCCTTCTGACTGTCCGCAGG
>JBBSFO010000313.1:0-6256 GCA_038238655.1 Thermomicrobiales bacterium
CTCGGCGAGCGTGAACGCTTGCGCCGCCCGCACCGCCCGCTCCACCTCGGGGTTCAGCAACTCGTGCGACAGGACGACGACCGCCTCGCCGTGCTCCTCCAGCAGCTCGCGGACTTCGAGCCAGATCCGGTAGATGATCCGCTCCGCGCTGACATTTGCGGCGATCTTTTCGTCCGCGTGCTCGGTGAGAGCGATCATCAGGTCGCGCCCGAACTCGACGATCACCGCTTCCTTGTAGCCGAAATAGTTGAAAAACGTGCCCCGGCTGACGTCTGCGGCGTCGGCGATGTCGTCAATAGACGTGTTGTAAAACCCCTGCGTGTTGAAGAGTTCGACCGCGCGACCGATGATCGCTGAACGGGTCTGAAGTTTCTTGCGTTCGCGCAACGAGGGGCGCGGGAAGGCCCCGCGTCGTGCACCCGGTTGATACAATTCCTTGCTCCTCTCACATCGCCGCCGGCTTCGCGCGGTTCGGCAATGCATCCGTCCGTTTCGCCCGCGTTCGTCGGTGAACAATGGTACGCGGTACGTAAAAAAAGAAAGCCCGACCGGCGCTTTCGCGCTGCTGGCCGGGTTCACCATTCACTCCCCAAACGCCGAGGTGACCACATTACGGGCGTTGGATCATCGCTTCCTTTGTTCCTCTGTCCCCACACAACGTAAGACGATATACGAAAAATGACTGGGAAGAGATCACTTCATCGTGATTAATCGTGTGCGGGCACCATCCGTGTTCCGACGCACCGCGCCTCCTTACAAAAAAACCGACCCAAAGCCGCGAAATGCGGTGGCCGGTTTCACCATTCGCTCCCCCGTACCGAGGTGACCAGATTGCAGGTACGGGCTCGACGCTTCCAACACTGTTGCCTGATACTGTACTCGACAAAAATGATGGTGTCAACTGTTAGGCTGCACTCAAAAGCGATTTGATACTTCGCTACAGAAAGTTTGTACCGTGAAGTTGTCTAGAATTATCAAGATTTGTCCATCTTGACCGCTTCCCGGCTTTTAATTACAAGAACATTCGTGCGTAATCGCGGAGGTCGGTATGGAGCGGGCAGGCAATCATCTCTCATTGCACGTCGAAATTGCGCAACTGCGCGCCATCATGCGCGGTATCGCCTCGGACGACGAGTCCGAGCGGCAGGCGGCATCCGCGCAAGCGCCGGACGCGGCCCGCGTGATAACCGTGCTGATCCGCGCTGTCGAGGCGCAACACGGATGGGAACACGAGCCGGAGGCGGAAACAGAGCACGCCCTCGCGTCAGTCATCCACCGCGCGTTGGACGCCATGGATCGCGAGGAGACGGCGCAGCGTGCAAACCGGTATGGACACAACGACGGGAAAGAACACCACAACAACCCAAAGAACGGATGAGCAATGATCTCGCTCGACGTTCTTTCTCTCCTGGTGGTTTCCTCCCCGCCCGACAAGGGGGCCTGCAATGCAATCACCATTCACCACGTCATCAACGCGCCGGTTGACGCGTGCGCGCTACCGGCGGCGTAGCGACCGCATCGCGCCCCTGCGACCATCGGACCGCGATCTCTCCCTCTACGTCGAGGAAGCGGTGACGCGCCGGATGGTCGAGGATGTCGTCGAGGAGGTACGGGAGATGCGCGACCGGATGATGAACCTCCTCTTCCTGATCGCCGGGAGCGTCCTCGTGGACATCCTGACGCGGATGCGGGGAGGCTAACCATGACCGGTTCACGATGGAAAAAAGAGTGGAAGAGTCGCGGAGACTTCAGCCCACGATTCGAGACGCACGCTGAAGCCCGCGCTACTACGGTCGTGGACACGCCGGACGAGCGTGCGCTCCATTGGCTGCTACGCGACATTGGTGGCTTTTCGCGGACGATCTGGCCGGAAACGGCGCTCCGTCCGTATCAGATCACACCGGCGCGGGCGATTATCCATTCGGCGCTCGCCGGGGATGGTGCATCGTTCGCGGTCGTCTTCGCACGACAGTCGGGCAAGGACGAACTGCTCGCACAAGTGATCGCCTTCCTGCTCATCCACCGGCAACTGCACGGCGGCGAGATCGTTGTCGCCGCGCCATCGCTCGTGCCGCAGGGCCAGATCACGCTACGGCGCATCGAGGAGCGGTTACGCGCAGCCGCACTGTTCGCACCGGACATCCAGACGGAAGGTGGGCACATCATCCGCGTCGGGCGGGCATCGGCGCGCTTCGTCTCGGCAGGGCCGATGGCACAGGCGCGCGGCGCGACCGCTTCCCTGCTGCTCGTCGCCAACGAGGCACAAGATATCGAGCCGGAGCGGTGGGACGCCGTCTTCGATCCGATGGGAGCGAGCACCAACGCCACCACCGTTTTCGCCGGCACCGTTTGGACGCGCAGCACACTTCTCGCCCGCGCAATGGCGCAAGCGCGGGGAGGACTGAGGAATCCCGGACCCCACTCAGTCCTTTTCGAGGCCGACTGGCGTGCGGTGGCCCGCGAAGTCCCGGCGTACGGGGCGCGAGTGCGACGGCGGATGGCGGAACTCGGCGAGCGCCATCCATTTATCCGCACGGAATACTGCCTCCAGCCCCTTGACGATGCGGGGATGCTCTTTGACACGGCGAAGCAGGCCCAGATGCGCGGTGCGCATCCCCGCCAGCGGCGCGCAAACGTCGGCGATGCCGGATCGTACGCACTTCTGCTCGATGTGGCGGGGGAGGCGGAGGAAGCGGGCGCACAGGCCGCGACGGGGCGGCACGGCTTCATCGCCCCACACGAGACACGGCGGGACAGCACCGCGCTCACCGTCGTCGAAATTGTGCCGCCAAACACGAGCAACCAGACACTCGTGCCGCAGCGTTGGCAGCGGCAGTTGCCCGGCTATCGCATCGTGGATCGCCGCATCTGGTCGGGCGTCAATCACGTCCTCCTTGCAGAGGAGATCGTGGACCTCGCGCAGCGCGTCTGGGCGAATCCGACGTGCGCGCACGTTGTCGTGGACGCGACGGGCATCGGGCATGGGTTGGCGGCGATGCTGCGCGCGTCCTTGCCGTCCGATACGGTAACGCCCTTCGTTTTCACGGCGGCGAGCAAGAGCGATCTCGGCTGGCGGCTCCTCGCGGCAATCGCGGCGGGGCGATATCAGGAATACCTCGACGACGATGCGGAGGACACCCGCTGGTTCTGGCGACAGGTAGCCGCCTGCACCTTCACCGTCCGCCCCGGCGTCGGTCGGCAGATGGCATGGAGCGTTCCCGACCCCGAAACGCACGACGATCTCCTGATGAGCGCCGCCCTCATCGGCGCCCTCGATGACCACGATTTCCGTAGCCGCGTGGCACGCGGGGTAGTGAGTAGCGAGTAACGAGTAACGAGTAACGAGTGAGGATGCCGGTTCTCGTTACTCGCTACTCGCTACTCGTTACTCAGAAAGGGGGTGATTGCAGCACAGAACGCATCTGTTTGTGGGAACAAAGCAGCGGAGATAAAAACAAGTGCGGGGCGGGTAACACCGCCCCGTTTCGCATCCACGGAAAAGGAGCCTGGCATGGACGAGATAAAAGTCGCGGAAGCACAAGCGTCGCCTTCGCGGGTGACGGAGATCGGTGGTCCGGCGACGGCGGACGCGGGGACGGGCGGCGCGGCGCGATTCGCCGTGTTGGACGCGGAAGAGCGACAGATGCTCCGTGCAACACTCGCGGCTGCCCACCCGGACGCGATTCCCGAATTGATCGTCGGGGAAACTGTCGGCGAGCTGGTCGCCAGTCTGGAAACGGCGAAAGCCGCCCACCAGCGCGCCGTCGAGCGCACGAAGGCGACAATGCCCGTCGCCGCCGGTGGCGGTGGCCGCCCCGTCGGTGTGGACGTAACAAAACTCTCCCCACTCGCGAAGATTTCGGTGGGACTGAAAGGGCAGTAACGAGTAGCGAGAAGAACCCTCGCTCGTTACTCGTTACTGCGGAGTGACTGAAAGGAACGAAGACATGGCAGTGACACTGGCACAGGCGAGTTTGTTGACGAACAGTATGCTCATTCGGGGCGTGATCGAGACAGTGGTGTCGGAATCGGCGGTGCTGAATTACTTGCCGTTCATGGAGGTGGTCGGCTCGTCGCTCGCCTTTCCGCAGGAGACAGCACTGCCGACGGTGGCGTTCAACAGCATCGGCGGGACATGGGCGGAGAGCGCGCCGACGTTTAATCAGACGACGGAGACGCTGAAAATCCTCGGCGGCGACGCGGACGTGGACAACTACCTCGAACGCTCGTTCACGCAGGAGAACGACATCCAGGCCGTGGTGCTGCACGAGAAGGCAAAGGCGGTCGCGTACCAGTTCAACACCTCGTTCTTTGTTGGCGATACCGGTGTTGATGCCAACTCCTTCGATGGCATTGACAAGCGGATCGGCGCGGCGGGCGCGGCGCAGACGATCACCGCCGGGGCGAACGGCGCGGCGCTTTCCCTGCCACTGATGGATCAACTGATTGACGCCGTGAAGCCGGGCCGCCCCGATGTGCTCTTCATGAGCCGCCGCAGCCGCCGCAACCTCAACCAACTCCGCCGTTCGGCGGGGAACATCCTGCAAAGCGACCTCGACCAGTTCGGGCGGATGGTCCTCTGGTACGACGGTATCCCGGTCGAGATTGACGACAACATCCCGGATACCAAGGCGGTCGGCACGAGCGGTACGATCTGCTCGACGGTCTACGCGCTCAAGTTCGGCTGGAACACCGGCGTGATGGGCATCCATAGCGGTGGCATCCAGATCGACCGCATCGGCTCGCTGGAAACCAAGGACGCGAGCCGCAACCGCGTCAAGTGGTACTGCTCCATCGCCCTGATGAATCCCATCGGCACGGCGCGACTCATCGGGGTGAACGGGAGTTAGACGAGTAGTCAGTAGCCAGTAGTCAGTAGTCAGTGGGTCGGACCCGTTCTGACTACCGACTACCGACTACTGAGAGGAGGTTTCGATGAGTTCTCCACTCCTCTCCGTTGTGACTGCGGGGGTCGGGTCCAGTGCCAATGCCGCGATTGCCGGGGCGCACCGGGCGGCGTGGCATACCGCCGATGACGATGTGCGGCTCCAGCGGTACCGGCGATTCCTCGATTTCGACAATGGCAAGCACGATGTCGGGCGGCTCGGCTTCGGTCAGACGCCGATCGTCGCGAATTACGCGCGGATCTTCGTCCGCAAAGGGGCGAGTTACCTCTTCCCGGAGCCAGTGACCGTTGCGGTGGACGCGCCGGACGATTCCCCTGCCGCGATGACCGCCGCCGCGCGGATCGAGACGGCGCTCGCCCATGTGGCGCACGCAAATGATCTCGGGGCGGCGGACCTCGCGACGGCAATTGACGCGGGCGTGCTTGGGGACGGCGCATTTAAGATTACGTGGCAATCGGTGGGCAGTGAGCGGTGGACCGTCGGCAGAGAGGAGACCGTGCCACTGCCCACCGCTCACTATCCATTATCCACTGCCCACGTCCGCATCGTCCCGGTAGATGTGCAGACGCTCTTTGTCGAGTCCGCACCGGACGATGTGCGGCGGATGCGGGTCGTCCGGCAGGTGCGTGTCGTCCCCCGGACAGTGGCAGAGGTGACCTACAACGTTGCGCTGATCGCGGGGGCGACGGAAAACGTCACGGTCGTCGAGGAGTGGAGCGACGCGACCTACCGCGTACTCGTGGACGATCTGCCGGTGCATGACGGGGCGAACCCGTACGGCTTCATCCCCTACCTGATCTTCCCCAATACACCCCGACCACACGAGTTCTGGGGCGTGTCGGACCTCGCGGACATCCTCGAAGTAAACCGCGCGCTGGACCGGCGACTCTCCATTCTCGCGCAGATTCTCGAACTTTCCGGCAATCCAGTGACGGTGCTGGAAAATGTGACGGGGGCGCAGGGGGTCAATGTCGCGCCCGGCGCGTTGTGGGAACTCCCGGAAAACTCCCGGGCGTACCTACTCGACCTGCTGGCGGGCGGCTCGGTGGAGCAGCATTTACGGTACATCGAAGCCCTCTACCGCATTATGGACGACCTCGGTGAGATGCCGCGCATGAGTTTCGGCGAGGCCGGACAGGCGCGGAGCGGCATCGCGCTGACGGTGCAGTTGCAGCCCGTCGTCCAGAAGACCAACCGAAAGCGGCTGATCTGGGGTGCGATGGTCCAGCGGCGCGCGGAACTCGCCCTCCGATTGCTCATCCAACACCACGCCCTCGATCTCGGCCCCTACACTCTCGACGACTTCGCCTTCCGCGCAGTCTGGGCGCCGATCCTTCCAGTAGCCAGTA
>JBBSFO010000314.1:0-6255 GCA_038238655.1 Thermomicrobiales bacterium
CCCGGGTAACATTGCTTGCCAAACCAACCGCACTTCCCTTACTCCTCGCTGCGGGCATGGTCGTCCTGGTAAAGGTGGTGTCGTTCAGGCGACTACCACGCCCATTTGTGTACGAGCGATTGCGCGCCCATGGCCACTACGCGGCGACCGGGTGCCTCTCCTACGGGCCGTGGCTCCTTTTTCGCCTCGGCTACTATGGTGACCTATCACCCGGGCTTGGCTCGCTCACGCGCTCGTTACGAAGCGTCGGTACGCTCGTGCACGTCCCGCATACTCTGGGGTCGGTCGCGCTGATTGGCTCGATCTCACCCCAATTCTCCCCATCTTTTGGGGCGCTCTTTCAGTATTCGTTCCGATCCTATCTCGACTATTTGCGTTCAGGCGTGGGCAATTTCTATGTACACTGGCTTTTTCGGGAATTCTGGGGTCGTTTGGGCTGGGGCGGGGCGTATTTACCTGATCCGGTCCTCGGTGTGATCGCAATCGTGTGCGCGCTTGGCACGATCGGGCTGGTTATCCGCCTCGTTCGCCGACGTGCAGAACGGGGCGTCCTCCTGCTGCTCATCGGCCTGATCGTTCTCCAGATCCTTTTCGTATTTATTGGCGTTGATTACCTGCAGAGTTACGCGCGCGTCGGCGCCTCTCTCGGGCTCCAAGGGCGTTATTTTTTCCCTGTCGCCGCACCAGTGCTCTTCCTGCTGCTTTCGGGCTGGGAATCGCTTCTCCGAGATCGCACGCTCGCCCTGCGGATCGCTCCCGTGCTCATGTTCGTGCTTCAACTGATCGGCCTCGGCACCGTACTGACACGCTATTTTGGTGTGGAGATCGGATGAGCGCCGCGCAGATACGGCGGTATATCCCGCTCGCGCTGCTGGTGCCGATCATCTTTGCCGCCGGGTTTCTCCCGGTTTCCCTGCCAACGACCGAAATGGCTATTCCGGAAGGGGGAACCAAGCGCCCGGTCGGTGAGATTTCCTCGGGTGTGATCATCACCGAGCAATTCCCTGCCGTCGCGAGGGGGATTACTTCCGCTTCCTTATTGCTCGCGACGTACCAGCGGGCGAATCATGGAGTGCTTCGGATCACCCTGCTGACGAACACGGACAATCAGTGGCAGGAACAGGCAATACGCGAGGTGGACACGGCCACCTTGACCGACAATGCCTATTACACCGTGATCTTTCCGTCGCCAGTGCCGACGATGAAAGGACAACGCGTCCGTATCACCCTACAGTCGGACAGTCGCCCCGGCGAATCGGTCACATGGTGGCGCAATCCAGATGAGCAGCGGGCGGACACAACCTTGATCGTCAATGGGCAAACGCTTCCCGGAAGCGGCATTTACCGGGTTTCGTATGCGCCGGAATCTGGCAGGCTCTTTTCGATGATCGGGAAGGTTTGGCGCCGCAGCACCGTTTTCCTTAATCCCGGGTGGCAAGCCGTTCTTGTGCTCGGGCTTATGATCCTGGTCGCGAGCGTTGGGGCGCTCACGCGGCGACTGGATGAGGCATGATACGCAATCGAAAAGTTGACAACTGGCACCCGCTAAGTATACTCGCGACGACAGCAACGAGCTGATCGGTGAAGGTAGGGATATGACGGAACACACCAACACGCGCGCCCCCATTATCGAAGTGAACGATGTTTCGCGCCGCTTCGTACTCCATCACGAACGACCGAAAACGTTCCACGAACTGTTCGTGCGTACCCTGGAGCGCGATCGTGGGCAGCGAGAAGATTTCTGGGCGCTCAAGGATGTTAATCTGACCGTCTACCCCGGAGATTCTGTTGGCATCATCGGGCGGAACGGCTCCGGTAAGAGCACCCTGCTCAAGTTGATTGCTGGACTGATGCAGCCGAGTAGCGGCAGCGTCACCGTCTACGGCAGCATTGCCGCACTGCTTGAAGTAGGAGCAGGTTTCCACCCGGACCTCTCGGGGCGCGAGAATATCTACCTGAACGGGTCGTTCCTCGGTTTCTCCAAGAAGCGGCTGGAGCGTATCGTACCGGACATCATCAATTTCAGTGAACTCGAACACTTCATTGATGTCCCCGTCAAGCATTACTCCTCTGGGATGTACATGCGCCTCGGCTTCTCCATCGCGATCCATGTTGACCCCGATATCCTCATCACCGATGAGGTCTTCGCGGTCGGTGACGATGCCTTCCGCGCCAAATGTGAGGATGTCATCAGCGACTTTCGTCGGCGGGGAAAGACGATGCTGTTCGTTTCGCACATCCTCGCGCATGTGCTTGCCATGTGCGATCACGCGATCTGGCTGGATCAGGGTACGGTGCTTGCCGCCGGAAGTAGCGAGCATGTCGCCCGTCAATACCGCCAATCGGTCACCGGCCACATCAACGATGAGTCGGAGATCCCATTAACCGACCTCGTCGTTTCAAGCACCTGAGACACTGTGATGAAATCCGTGGGCGCACGGGCATTGGACTCTTGATGTCTACGCGTCGTTATTCGTGTGTTTGAGAGGGATCGCGGTCATGGAAGAGCAAACAAGTAGCGGAACGCCCATCGAGGCCCTTCCCCCGATCTCAATCGTTATCCCCAGTTTCAATGGTCTGGAGCATCTGAAAACCTGTCTCAGTTCCTTGCGCAAACTCGACTACCCGCGCGACCGATTGGAAATCATCGTCGTGGATAACGCATCCACGGATGACTCGGTCGCCTATCTCGAAGACGGTTTCTCAACTTCCGTGATCGTCATTCGGAATACGAAGAATCTCGGCTTCGCAGCAGCGTGTAATCAGGGGGCACGGGTCGCGACGGGTACATACATTGCCTTTCTCAACAACGATACGCGCGTGGATCCGCTCTGGTTGCGCGCATTGATCGCTCCTATTCTTGCGGCGCAGGGAAACAACGATCCGACGCTGGTGTGCGTGAGCGCGCAGATTCTCAGTTGGGACGGCGAATTCATTGACTTCGTAGACGGACGCATCAACATCTTCGGCAATGGTTTCCAGCTCGACCACGGGCAGCGCAGCGTGCTCTCAGCAGATCGCACCCAGCCGTATGATGTGCCGTTTGCGTGTGGCGGCTCGATGCTGATTGATCGCGCGGTTTTTCTCGATGTCGGGGCGTTCGACGAGGATTTCTTCGCACTCTTCGAGGACGTTGATCTGGGCTACCGACTCTGGGCATTGGGGATGCGTGTTGTCGTCGCACCAAGCGCGCTGACGTATCACAAAATGCATTCGACTGTCAATGCACAGGCAGTCGCAAAACGCGAGCGCCTCTACGTCCGCAATGCGCTGTATTTTTGCTACAAGAACCTCGACGATGACAACGTCAACGACGCGCTCCTCGGGGGCATCCTGCTCGCGATCTCGCTTGCAGGGGATTACATCGTCGCGGTCGGCGTCAAGCCCGAAGATTATGACATGACACGCCGGGCTGAACTCGATACCTTCGTCGCGGAGCCGTCGGTCGCCGCACGGATCTTCGCGGTGCAGGACTTTGTCAGAGCGTTGCCGGAAATGCGTCGCAAGCGGGCCGAGATTCAGGCGCGGCGCGTCCGCAGCGACGCGGAACTCTCGCAATGGGCCGGGGGGTTGTTCTTCCTCCATGTTCCGTCTCATCTGCTCCACGAATACCACGAAGTGGTTACCTCCTTTATAGACCCGGCGCGGTATATCCATGTACCGCGCCGGATCGCGCTCATTTGTGCCGATGTTGTACCGCTACCCGGTATCCCGACCTCCGGGTTCGGTATGCGCATCTGGGGAATCGGCAAGGGACTCGAAGCGCGCGGTCACCAGGTTATCTGGATGATGCATCGGGATGTACTGGCGCGCATGGAAAAATTGGCGACAGTCCCGATCCCGGTGGAATGGAAGGAGCGCGTCTGGGACCCCGAAACGATCGAGGAAGCGCTCGAACACGTTAATCCCGAATTAATCGTCGCGTGCGGCTGGCCGACCGTCCTCGCGCTGCCCGAGCAATTGCGCGCGCCGCTCATTGTGGATCAGGCGGGGCCGCACGTCCTCGAACGATACTTTCAGCGACCGGAGACGGCGGCAACCGATGCAGCGGAAAAAGTCGCGGCGCTTAAGCGCGCCGACTTCTTTGTCTCGTCGGGTGATATGCAGCAAACGTACTTCGATAGCTGGCTGGCGATGGCAGAGTTTCCGCGCGACGATGATGGCGCGATTGATCGTCAGAAAGTCGGCGTTATCCCCTTCTCTGTTTCCCCCGACCTTCCCCTGCGCCCGCCACGCGGCGACCGGCCGCTTACGTTCACCTATGGCGGCTACTTTCTCCCGTGGAAGGACCCGAGCAAAGCCCTGACCGCAATCGCCACGTGGGCGACGACGCACAAAGCGACGGTGCGCATTTTTGGTGGGCGGCCACCCTTTCATGCGGTTCCGCCTGGCGTGATGGGCGAACTGATTCACGAACTCGAAGCGATGCCATCCGTCGAGTTTCGCGGTGTACTGCCCTTCGATACGCTGGTCGAGGAATATCGCCATGTGGACGTCGCAATTGATCTGATGCGGCGCAATCGCGAGCGCGAACTCGCTTTCACCACGGGCACCGTCGTGTATCTCTGGGCGGGCATCCCCGTCATCTATAATAATTACTCGGAGCTTTCTCACTACATCGCGGAATACGACGCCGGTTGGACGCTCGATCCCGATGATACCTGCGGCCTCCAGAATGTGCTTGAGGAGATTCGCAGGGACCCCGCGGTAATCGAGCGAAAGAGCGCGAACGCCCAACGCCTCGTCCGTGACCATTTCACATGGGACCGAACAATCGAACCGCTGGACGCCTTTTGCCGAAAACCTTCCGTGCGCCCAAAGCCATTCACGCCGATGCAGGTGACGGGTGTGCTGTCCAACGCCGACGGGACTCCCGGGCCACAACCCGCTGTCTTCTCCTCCTTAGCGAAGAAATCGGTTCTCACCGATCCGGCGCTCACGCATCTCGCTCGCACGCGCCGCACGCTGAAGGCGCGCGGACTAACGATGGCTCGCTCGCTCGCGAAACAACTGCTGCGGACGGAGCAGGTCGTCGCGTATCACGACATGCTTGCGCGGGTTGGCCCTTCCCTCACGGGTGCGGGGTCAGTGGTGCAGGGATTCACGGCCACTCATGCCATGCTCACGGCAGTTGATGTACGCTTCGCGACGTTTGGGCGGACAAATACGCCGATGTTGACCGCGACGGTCGCGCGAGAACAAGGGAATGCGGAGCGTCGCGTCACGATCAGTACCGCCACCTTCGTGGACGGCGAGTACGTCCGCTTCGAGCTTGATCCGCCACTGCGTGACCTCGAAAAGAAACGCCTCATTCTCACGATCTCATCGCCGGACGGTATCCGCGGAGACAGCGTCGCGCCGTGGATGCGGGTTTCGCCCGTCATTGATGCCGAACCCGCGCGTCACGGCGACACCGTGCTCGCATATCCGGTGGACTTCCGACCGGTCTACGCTCCTGCAATGAAGAAAAAGGACGACAAACCCGCGCGGTAGCGGTAATCGCTCTCTCCGCGCTCGTCTGTGCATACGCTTTCGCAGTAGACTCGTTGTGCTCATTCCCGATGATCGTGTCGCAACGGGAGAGGCGCACAGTCTGTGCTTCGCAATCACCACGAAGGGGCGGTCCGTGAACCGCCCCATAGGCATCGCGACCTCGTCAATGCGAACGCGTGCTACACCTTCCAGACGAGCGGCTTGTCGCCCGACGCGCCGCCGTACACGAAGGAGATATTGATCGCCGGAGCCGTGTTGCTGTTGCTCAGATACCAGAAGCCACCACGATAGAAGCCGATCGTATCCTTGCCCTGATTCGTCCAGTCGCCCACCACCGGGATGTCGCTCGATGAGCAGAAGGGAATGGCGAAGTTCACCGCTGGGGCGGAGTTGCTGTTGCTGAGATAGAACGCGCCACCTCGGAAAATACCGATCGTCTGCTTTCTCTGGCCTGTCCAGTCGCCCACCACCGGGATGTCGCCCGGCGAGCCGAAGGCGAAGGCGAAGTTCACCGCCGGGGCGTCGTTGCTGTTGCTGAGATAGAACGCGCCACCTCGGAAAATACCAATCGTCTGCTTTCTCTGGCCTGTCCAGTCGCCTACCACCGGGATGTCGCCCGGCGAGCCGAAGGCGAAGGCGAAGTTCACCGCCGGGGCACTGTTGCTGTTGCTGAGATAGAACGCGCCACCTCGGAAAATACCGATCGTCTGCTTCCCCTGGCCTGTCCAGTCACCGCAGATTGGAATGTCGCCCGGCGAGCCG